>NZ_JBSFNC010000098.1:0-35631 GCF_053586895.1 Amycolatopsis sp. NPDC003731
CAGAAGCCACCACACAAGGCAAGGACCGATCAGCCACACCCCATCGCCCTGGGCATCCAGGACAACCCGTCCTGAACACCAACAATCTTATGGAGGACCGATGAAGGCGCTGCCGACAGGACCAGGAATCCGCTGCGCCCGAGCGACGCGGACAGCAGTGAGCGCCTGGCGGCCTCCGCGCCGTCGCATAGCCCCGGCCCAGCCGGAGGGGGCATCCACCAGCTCATCTCCACCGCCGGCAGGCCGAGGCCCGACTCCGCGGCGAACCAGCGAGACCACGCCGTCGAAGATACCGGGAGCCGCGGACACCGCGAACCGGCCGAAGTCGGGCGCAGTCAGATGCCAGAGCAAGCGCGCGAAGTTGTGGGGCATCTCGCTCGGGTCCTCTTGATGGGGATAGTCGCGCAGACGCGGATGTCGATGACGTCCACGCCGGCAATTTTCCAACGCCGTCCGGGGTGCGAGGTCCTGCCGGGGGAGACGGCTGCCTCATCAGTGTGGCCCGCGGCTGATCCGACATGACCGGAGTCGGTGCGTAACGGCTGCATACGTCGCCGCGACTCCCCTGTGCGCGGAAGGTCATTCGAGCGGAGGACCTCGGTCGCTGACGACGACCGCGGCTGGTGCACGCACACACAAACGTGGTCGACGAGCGGCCAGCGCAGTGTGAGGAAAAGCGCATTGGCGGGAAGGGGGAGGTTCGTGATCATGCCCAGACGCCCGGTCCTGACAACCGGCGCCTTGTTCGCGGCGTCTCTGGCAGCCCCGTGGCTCGCCGAAGGCCGGGCGTCGGCAGCAGTGCCGATGGCCGTCGCGGTCGGCAAGATCGACATCACCCCGGAAGCGGGTATCCCGCTTGCGGGCTACGCGACAGACACCCCACGGATCGCCGCCGGTGTGCGTCGTCCGCTCCACGCGCGATGCACCGTGTTCTGGGACAACGGGACTCCCAACGTGATCGTCACCGCGGACGTCTTGGCGTTTCCCCGCATCATCCACCAGGCAATCAGATCCCGGATCGTCAGCCTCGGGGTGGCGTCCCAGGATTTCGTGCTCACCGCAACCCACACCCACAACGGGCCCGTCCTCAACCCCGATATCACCGCCTACACCCTCTACAACATCGTCGACCCCTCCGCGCACCTGGACACGGTCCGCGGCTACGCCGCCTGGGTGCAGGACCAGATCGTCGACCTCGTCCAGGCGACGCTCGCGGCCAACGCGGTTCCCTGCACGTTGGACTATCAGGTCGCTGATGAGGCGTTCTCCTACAACCGGGAGGGAATGGCGGTCGTCGAGCGGGATGTGCCGGTTCTGGCAGCCCGCGCTCTCGACGGGGCGCCGCTCGCAGTGTTGTTCGGTTACGGATGTCACCCCGTCGTCGGTCCGGGGGACACGCTCATCGACCCGGACTACCCGGGGCTCGCGGTGGAGGTGATCGAGCAGCAAACCGGGGGCTTTGCCCAGTTCCTCACCGGCGCGGCCGGGGATCAAGATCCGGTGGCTCCCGGCGGCTGGCAAGCCCTCGAGGACCGCGGCCGCGACCTCGGCCAGACGGTCATCAACGCGATCGCCGTTGCCGGCCGGCCGGTCACCGGGCCGATCCTGACTGCCTACCGTGATGTCGAGGTTCGGCTCGACATCACCGACACCCCCGGCAACCTCGCGGCGGCTCGCGCGAACTTCGCCGTTCGGCAGGCCACCGCGGCGGGGTGGATCAGCCGCCACGCCGAAGTCATGATCGACCAGATCGACGCGCACAGCTTTGCGTTCACGACCCCGGTCCCGGTGCAAGCCTGGCGCTTCGCCGGCGGCACCCCGCTGCGGCTGGCCTTCCTCGGCGGGGAACCGGTGTCCGGCTACGCCGCCTACTGCCGCAGCCACTATGGCGGGACTAACGGGATCTGGTTCTCCGGATATGCCGGTGAGGTACCCGCCTACTTGCCGACCGACGAGCTGCTGATCACCGGCGGTGCCTGGCGCTACGCCTGCGGGTGGTCCAATGACTTCCCCGGCATGGGCGGCGGCGCGATGTGTGCGTACGGCGTCATCGCGCACTACCTGCGCAACGCCCAAGGTAACGGAGTAGAGGACACCCTGATCGCGGCGTTGAACGCTGTTCTTTGAGCTGCCTGCTCCGCCGCGTCCTTATGTCCTGACGCAGACTTCGGATGGGCATCGCGGGTTGCCTGGTGACGTCGACGCCCGTTAGGCCGCACGTGGCTGCGAGCAGATATGGACCAAGAACGCTTGGGCAACTGGAACATCCGACGCTGCAACCGAAGCCGATACGCCAGCTCATTCTGAACTGATCTCTAACTGCGCGAGGGACGCAACCCGCGCGGGTCGAACCCACCCCAGCACTGGTGTTCTACGCCCGGCTTCTGCTGGCCGACTATCAGTCTAGACTGCGGACTCTGCGACCACGCATCAGTAAGGAGGAACATCGTGCCGGACAACCTGCTCAGGGAGCAGTACGCGGACTTGCTGCTGAGGTTCCGCGGCGGACGTTTGACGATTGACCAGGCCATCAACGAGCAAGTGGCACTCCACCGGCGCCCAGAAGCGATCAGCGACAGCGAACTTCAGGCGGCACTAACCAAGATCGCGGAAGCACACCAAGCCGAGACGCTGAACACCCACATCGGCGGCACCTGGGCCGGAGCGCCTACGCAGAAGGCGATAGCCAATTTGCTCGGCATCGGCAAATCCCGCGGTCGCCTGAGCTACGTGCGAGACGCCTACTACACGCTGCACATGGGGCTCCCGCCGTTCAATCCAGATCAGCCGCGCGTCGACGTAGACCAAGATTCAAACCTCGAAGTAGTCACGTGAGGTACACGGCATCAATGAACCGCGATGCAGGTGCGAGGCAATGTGGTACTCGACCAAGTCGTCCGGCTGAATCGCACCAGTAGCTCAGCGGGTGTAACTCCGGCCGCTCGCACCACGGCTCGACGGCAGCGGTGACCTTTGGTGGTCTTCCGCTCGAGTTGCAGAGTTCGTGTGAGCTTCGACAACGCCTGACCTCACGCGGCCTGACCGGCCGAGTACCTTCGCAATGGACGGGACAGGGCGGCCGGAGCATCAGCCGCCCCCGCCGGGTTGAGCTGCGCAGCCGCAGAGCCCGGAAGATGCTTGGTTGGGATGGTGGGGTCAAGCCGCGGAGGGCCGTGAGAGTCGCCCGAGGGCGTAACCATCCATGCATTCTTGCGGACTACGGGCTGTACGGCGCGTCCTCACTCTGTTAGAAGACTCCTACAGAAGACCTAACCCCCGCCCCAGAGTATCAACGACCAGAAGCAGCAGCATGTTCTAGTCCCCTTCGATGACGCAGAAGCCGTCGAACAGGCCGAGCGGAACCGGCGAGCTGGTTTGACCGTGCGCTATATGGTCGTCTCCAACCCGGCTGCCGTGACCCACGCCTGCAATGCGCGTAACCGACCACGGGTCCGGGCAGGCAGGCGCTTATCGCCGAGGGTCTCGGTCAGCAGGGCGACGGCGTCGGCGCGGTGTCCGCTCCGCACCAGGCAGGACGCCGCCAGTACTCCTTGGCCGACTGCTTCGCCGTGGTGACGGAGCACGCTCAGCCAGATTGTGATCGCGGGGGTGAGCAGACCGGCTTTCGCGAACACGTCCGCCACGGTCATGCGGCGCTCCGCGCGAACATCGCGTGCCAGCACCTCCGCCAGAATCGGCTCGGCGCTGCTTGCGCCAGCCGCCAGCATCCACTGCTCAACGCAGTCGTCGAGCCATGGGCTGTCGAGGTTCTGGACCACTGCCTGCCGGGCCGCCTCGACCGCCTCAGCCTTGCGGCCGGTTTCGGACAGCGCCTTGACCACTCGCCACTTGCGGCTCTCGGCGATTTCCGGCAGGTGCGCGGCAGCGGCAGTTAGCAGGTCTGTCGCGTGCTCCGGCTGCTCGTTTCCGACCAGCGTCACGGCCACGTCCACCCACGTGTCCGCTTCGGCCTCGGCAGCCACCTTGGCGACGAGGTCGTTTCCCAGGGCATCGTGACCGGAGATGCAGAGCGCGACCGCCGCATCTCCCCAGAATTCGGGGCCGCGGTTGAGACTCGCCTCGTAGACCGCCCGTGCTGTTGCCTGATCACCCTCGTCCAGCAGCATTTCGCACGCTTGCGAGAAGTTCCAGCGGTCGACAGCCCCGTCGACCAGCACGGCTCGCGCGGATTCCTCGACCACCGGATACTTCTTTTCATCGGGAAGCGAAGAAAAGATCTCGAACAGGCGCTGGGCGCCTCGATGGGGGAGACCCTGCACCTGTTCCAGCAGGTTGGCTGTAGCGTCGCACGCGGCAAAGACGCCGATAGCCTGAGAGAGTTCGTAACTTCCTGAATGGGGGTTGGCGAGCACTTGGCCGGCGAGTCTCAGCGCGGCGGCCGGGTGCATCCTCGACTGCAATACGTCGGCGGCTTCCGCCAGATGATCGGACGGCCGTCCGGCGGCGGCCGCGAGCACCTCGGTGACCGCCTCCGGCCCACCCGCGGAAAGCAGGGCCTCCACGGCGTCCCGGAACTCTCCGACACGGGGATCGGCCGAGGCGATCGCCCGACGGGCGGCCCACAGCGCCTCGTCTCCGCAGTTCGCTCGCGCGGCGAGTTCGGCCAGCACACCCCAGCTCGCGGCCCCGTCCTCCCACAGATCCGCCAGGCGGCTGTCGCTGTCGGTGTAACCGAGAATGCGACCGTTAACGTCGGGGCCTTCGCGTAGCTTGCCGACGAGGTCGCGGATCATCTTCGCCGCCGGAACGGTGCGATCGGCCTCCAAGAGGAACGAGATCAGGGCGATGGTCAGTACGACGTCGTGCTTGGTCGTCGCGGCGATCCGTCCGATCAGGTTCTCGACACGTTCGGCGCCATCGGGTACTAGGTTCCGCAGGGCATCGGCGCCGCGTTTGATCCCGGCCAAGCTGGCGTGCTCGATGAAGTCTTCGAGCCAGCTGGCCGCGCCTTCCGCGTCCACCAGCCGGCCGAGCGCCACGGCTGCGGCGATCCGAGTGGCCTCTGCGAAATCGGCGCCATCCCGCACGGCACGCAGGCGCTCGAGCGCTCCCGAGCCCAGCTGCCGGGGCGGTAGCAGGCCGAGCACTTCACCAGTCGGCTCCAGTTCGTTCCACGGATCCTCTCGCACGCCCTGGCAGATCAGGAGGTCCAAGAGCCGGTCGACGACGGCAGCGGCGAGGTCTTGATCAACTTCGATGCCTTCGCTGATCAGCTGCCCGGCGAGCAGCACTCGCTCTTCGGTGCCGTCCAGGAGTGCACGCAGGATTCGTCCGACGTCGTTGTTCTCCCGGCCCCACAATACGAATGTGAAGAGCGCGAAGACGTGCTTCGCACCGCTGAGCCCTCGTTCGATCCACTCCTCCAGATCGGGGAAGCCGGCCGGGATCTTGCCCGCCCGGGACCGGGCCGCGAGGAATTCGGCGAACGAGTGGTGCCGGAACCGCAGTTCGTCTTCGGACTGCACGAAGACACCCGTGCTGGCCAGGACGGCGCCGAGGTCTCCCTGCCACTCCTCGGGGAGGTCGGGGCGTCGCGCGGTTACCCAGTCGCGCGCGGCATCGATTAACGGCGACTCGGTTTCCAGGCGATGGACGGCGAGCTGGTCGACGATGTCGAGGCGGTGCTGCCGCAGCCAGTCCAGCAAGGCCAAGCGTGCCGGGTCGTCGCGCGCGCTGCGGCGCAGCTCGGCGAACGTGTCGCGACGGCTCGCTGTTTCGTCCAGGAGGTACGCCATAAAGCGCTCGTAGAGATCGATCCGGCTGTTGGGCAGCGGCCGGTCCGGTTCGAGGGTGTGGGTGATGGCGGTGATCGTGGCCTGGAGTGGGTTGCGGACAAGTTCACGCAGCCTGCTGTCCCGGACCTGCTGAACGAAGTCGTTGGCCCGCTTTGCAGCGGTAAGCGGGTTCTGGGCGCGGAACCAGGCACGCGCGAACTCGTCGAGCTCCACCGGGCTGAACGGCAAAATCTCGACGGTGTCGATGCCGGCGCGATCGAGCGGCTGCAGCTCACTATGGGGAAGCGGGCGTGTGGTGATGACCAGCCGGTGGTCTGTGCTCTTCCGGATGCGGTGCGCGAGCGCCGCGATCACCTGGGTGCGGGCCTCCGGTTCGACGATCTCGTCGAGTCCGTCGATGAACACCAGCCATCGAGCGCCCAGCGCTCGCCTGGTCAGCAGCTCGGGCCGGGGCTTTTCGTCGAGCAGCCGCCCCAGCACGGCCTCCAACCCGGAGGCCAACAGTTCACCCCAGGCCGCGTTCTCCACCAAAGCGCGCGCCGGGATCCGCAACGGCAACATCGGCTCGGCTATCGGGGGCGGGCCCTGTTCGGCGCCGAGCCAGTAGTCTGAGATCTGCTGGACGTACATGTAGCCGACGGTGGACTTCCCCGCGCCGGGCTCGCCCGTGATCATCAGATGCCCACCGCGGTTGAGCGCCTCTGTCATTGTGAGAGTGCGTTCGCCCGGATCGCCGCTGGAGCGGCGTTCGGATTCCGCAGTACGCCGTTCCGGCTGAACTGAGCGGTCTGCGGCCTGAGCTCGCATCGTCTGATGAACGTAGACTTTGGTGAGCTCCGGTTGTCGGACACCGAGCAGCTTGTAAGGCAGCGACTCGGTCGCATTGTGCTGTGCGATCAGCACATCCCGGAGTTGACGGGTGAGTTCCGGCCGACCGGCCCAGGACCTCAGCGGGGGATGGGACGGCTCCTCGCCGCTGACGTGGATGTTCAGCTGGCCGATGTCTCGTGACTGCACGACGGGGCCGGTGAAGTGCCCGCCCTTGATCTCGTTGTGGTGTTCGCTCACCGTCGGCCGTCAGAAGTTGATGTTGCCGTGGATGTCGCCAGCCTGCACGACCTTGCCGGTGATGTTGCCTGTCACCTGGTTGTGCACGCCACCGTGGGTGATCGACAGCTTCTGCCACTCCGTCCGCAGTTCCTCGGCGAACGATTGATCGTCAGCTTCGGCTTGCTCCAGCCGATGGGCGAGCGCCGTGATCGGCTGGGTGTCGGCCGGGGCTATGGACGCGGCTTCCAGTGCCTTGGTGGCCTCAGGGTCTTTGGCGAACTTGCGCTTGACCAACTCGTATAGGCCGGTTGCGCCTTTCGCTGCCAGTGCGGCGGCGACGGAAACGAGGATCGGTTCGGGCATACGGTCAAACCTATCTCGACAACAGCGCGGGTTCCAGGTTTGGCAGTCCGTCATACGCGACGTCATCAACCGCGCCTGTTCCGCGACCTCAGCCCCATCGACGACGCCCGGGCTCGCGGCTTCGCCGGGCGGATGGCGCCTGTCGGAGGCGCGCATATCTCGTGACTCTGCGCTATGCTGAGCGCATGATCTCCCCAAACACGGGAGATATCCCACGTATGGGGTTCAAGTCCCCCCTTGAACACGTAGACGTGGGAAATCTCCCGCGGCGCGACTGGGCGACTGGGCTTCAGTTGAGCTGCAGGTCCGTGGCAAATTTCAGTGTGGGGTTATAGATCAACTCGGTCCTCCGACTGGAACCAAAGTCGACCCGAAAGGGCTCGGTGGGCCAGACGAAACTCGAAGTGTTTGCGCCCGACGGACTGGACGCCTACCTCCGACCAGCGTGGGGTCGTCGTGTCCGACTGCAGTGGTCGAGACGTACCGAGCGGTTTTCACCTCGTGAGCTGGCGCGCTGCAAGGTTTGGCCACCACCTGTCTCCAGTGGAGCTGATTGCCGGAGTTAGGAGCGTCGGTGTGCCGCACTCGGCACACCATCGCTACTTCGGAGGTGCCATGATAATTCAGAGGTGCCCCGATGCTGAGGGAGAATCATTTTCGTGGTTTGGGGCGCCGCTTGGCCGCTGTTCCGGTCGGACGCTTCCGATTGGTTTCGGTGCTGCCGTGCTGGCGAGATGAGTGGTATGCCTCGGCCACTGTCTTGGAGATGCGCCCCTGATCGGCTACTTCGTACCCGTTTGCGCGAGCCCACGTGCGAATGTCGTGAGTCGCCGTGTAATTCAAACTTGGCTCCGATTCCTGTTTCGTGCTGTCGGTCGGTTGGCCGACGGCGACCTTGATCCGGCGGCCTCCGGTTCGGCGTGCCGCCGCCACATACGGGGCCAGTGCTTCGCGTAATTCGTTGGCGTTCGTTGTGGACAGATCGATCTCGTAGGCGACGCCGTCGAGTCCGAACGGGACGGTCTGCTCGGCCAGGCTGCCGTCCGTGTCGTCGAGTATCTCGATCGTGACCCTCTTGGTCATCTGCTCATCCTTTCGTTCTGGTGCCGTTTTGGATACCGGTGCGTCGAATAGTAGCGTCGCGGAATCGTGGGGTGTTGTTGAGTTTGCTCATGTACGAGGCTCTTCGAGTTTCTTTCGAGAGCCTATTGACTTCCGGTCGTGTTTCGGTGTGGATAGGTGTATGCCGGGTCGAACACTTCCCTGACCGGCTCGATTTTCTGACAACAAGAATGGAGTACGTGATGAAGAACGACTGCGACCCCGGGAACGGAGACGGCTGTGCCGTCGCCATGGCCATTCGTGAGCTGGCCGCGGCGGTGCGGGCGACCGTGCCGGAGCCGCCGGCGGATCCGGATGCGTTGCTGACCGCGGAGCAGGTGGGGGAGTTGCTGCAGCTGTCGCCGAGGACGTTGAAGGACCAGGCCGCTGCCGGGGCGGTGCCGCACCACCGGTTCGGCAAGCACTACCGGTTCACGCGCGGCGATGTTGCGGAGATCGTGCGGCTGAGCGCGGCGTCAGTGAAGCCGCATCGGCGGCGGGTACCGCTGGCGGAAATGGCTGAAGACTTCCGCGCGGCTTGACGCGCGCGGAGCGACAAGAGAAGGAGTGAAGGATGGCCTACGGCCAGGAAGAGCCCGGGACCGGTGAGTGGCGAGCCCGGTACAAGCGGCCCGACGGGACCTGGGGGAGCAAATCAGGCTTCCCGACGGAGAAGGCGGCCGAGGACTGCGGGCTGGAGCAGGAAGCGCTGATCCGGCGGAACCTGTGGCTGGACCCCCGGGATGGTGAAACGCGGTTCGACGACTTCGCCGAGGAATGGCTGGCGGCCGTGGAGCCGCGCCTGGAGCTGAACACGATCGCGAAGTACCGGTCGTTCCTCGACAACCAGCTGCTGCCGCAGTGGCAGGCGTGGCCGTTGATCGCGATCTTCAATGGCTACGTCGAGATCGAGCGGTGGCTCTCGGAGCTGCACGAGGATTACGCCGAGTCCTCGGTCTCGTCGTACTTTGCTCTGTTCTCCACCATCCTCAACGGTGCGGTGCGGGCCCGGATGATCCCGGCCAACCCGTGCAACGGCGTCCGGGTGTCGCACGGCGAGTTCGACACCGAGCGCTTGGTGGCTACGCCGGCGCAAGCTCTGAGGGCTGCGATGCGGCTACGAGCTCGGACTGGGCAAGTCGGGGTTCGTGCTGTGCCTGATGGATCTCTATACCGGCGCCCGATGGGGTGAACTTGTCGGGCAGCAGCGGCACGAGTACGACTCCGAGCGCCGCGGGATCGAGATCCGGATGCCGTTGAAGGAGGTGGCGGGGAAGGTCTACAAAGGAGGTCGGAAGGGTGATGATCATCACCCGGGCGGCCGTCAGCGGCCGCCGACGCGACGCGGGAACTCCCGGCCGAAGAAGGGCCGGACCAAAGCGCCTGCCGGAACAAGGTTCGTGGCGCTACCGCCGGGCATAGCTGTGCTGTACGAGGAGCTGATGGACAGCCATCGGGAGCCGTTCGTGCTGTGCACGCCGGAAGGGCATCCTTGGCGGCGGTCGAACTTCCGGATCCGCTTTTGGCGGCCGGCGTGGGACGGCAACGAACTGGACGACGCGGGGGCGGGGGAGCGCAGGCCGCCGATCCTGCCGACGTTCACCTTCCACGAGGGCCGCCACACCCACAGCACGTGGCTGACCGAAGACGGGATCCCGGAGGTCGCGCGGCGGGCGCGGCTGGGGCAGAAGATGAAGGGCATCGCCCGGGTCTACGACCACGTGACCCCGGCGATGGTCAACCAGATCCTGGCCGTCCTGGAGGAACGGTGGCAGCGGTCGCTGGCATCGCTGTACCCGGGTGAGCGGGCCAAGCTGGTGTCCTGGTTCCCGCACCTGCGGTCGCGGCGTGGTCTGGAACCCGGTCCGGGGCCCATCGCCATTTCATCGCCATCTGACGACTGAAGCCCCGCCCCTCCGGGGAGGGACAGGGCGTCTGACCTGCGAAAACTTGTGGTGCGCGATACTGGGATTGAACCAGTGACCTCTTCCGTGTCAGGGAAGCGCTCTCCCGCTGAGCTAATCGCGCGAGGTGGAGACGGGATTCGAACCCGTGTACACGGCTTTGCAGGCCGTTGCCTCGCCTCTCGGCCACTCCACCGTGACTAGGCCCGAGAGCCTACCGAGCGGATGACGGGATTCGAACCCGCGACCCTCACCTTGGCAAGGTGATGCGCTACCAGCTGCGCTACATCCGCATTCCGCAGCTCCGGGAGGCCGTTCCCCCGTCGCCGTGGTGTGGGAAAACCATATCGGACCCCGAAAACGGGTTCGACACCGGGGTGTCACTCCGCCGTTGCGGGGCTGTCATCAGGCCAGATCGTGGGGGATGAGGTGGGTGAGGGCGTCGTCGACGTCAACCCACAGGTGCTCGTTGCCCGGCAGCACCACGTCGTACGTCCGGTCGAGGAAGTCGGCCAGCTCCTGGGCGGACGCCTCGAACATGGCGTGCCCGGACGGCGAGTTCAGCTCGATCAGGACCGCCTCGGGGTCCTCGACCGACGGGCGGATGCGGACGTCCCCGTCACCCGCGTCGGCCAGGAGGCCGTCCGCGAGGAGGTCGCGTGCGTACACCCACTCGACCCAGCCGGCGCGGCCGGTGCGGAAGGCGGCGACGACCGCGTACGGGTCGCGTGTGTCGTAGCGCAGCTCCACCTTCACCGGAACCGCGGGAGTCCGCGGCGCCAGCAGGTCGAAGACCGCCGTCGAGCGGAGCGTCACGTGATCGTTGCGCATCGTCCTACCCTTCGTCTCCCTTCCCGGCCCGGCCCGGCCGAGGGCGTCACTGCTTGGACGCATCAGGAGGCCGATTCCGTCGCGGGTGCGCCGCAGATCACCCGTACGGGCTCTCCGGCCCCCTTCTCCACCCGTGACCACCCGCGGCGCGCAACTGACCGGCGCGCCCCGCGGGGCCCACGCCTCCATACTGCGCGGTTTAGTCGCCGGGCGATAGCACCGTCGCACGGATGTCGAACGTGGCGTCAGGCGGCCCCCCGGCCGGACAACCCTGGCTAGCTCGGGGTTGTGCGTTCCGTACTCGCCGGTAAGCGGAGTGTGGTCGGTCAGGACCACCCGTTTGCAGGCGCCTGAAAGTCGTACGCTACTGTTGAGCCCAACACCGCGAGCGGGCGATTAGCTCAGCGGGAGAGCGCTTCGTTCACACCGAAGAGGTCACTGGTTCGATCCCAGTATCGCCCACGCGAGAGTCGAGAGAGCCCTGTCCGCCGAAGAGGCGGGTGGGGCTCTTTTGCTGCCTCGGGCGGGCCGACCCCGAGGTCGGGTTGGGTTTTCCGTCAAGGACCGGCCGGCCGCCGAAACGGAGTGAACGATCCGTTCGGATCATCCGTATCAGTTTGCAAGGGCGGTTCGCGCCTCCGCCGCAGGGGCCTGCCGGACCTGCCTTCGAACCCTGCCGCCGCGGCGGCTTTCTGTCGAACGCCATGCTGCGGGAGGTCGGATGTGATCCTCGGCACGTCCGGCCGGCCGCGATCGCGTGGTCGCCCGGCGACGACGTGTGACAGAACCGGCGCGCGTGACGGCGCGACGACGAATGTCACCGACGGTGGCCGCCCGGTCCCCGCGGCGGCGCCCGCCGCCCCGCGCTGATCCACTGTGGACCTTCGCGATCCGCAGTGTCCACAGTAGAGTCCCGACGGCCGCGCTGGGCCGTTCGGCCGAGCTTGGTCCACCCGAGTGCGGGCATCACCCTTTCCGTTACGGAATGTAGTTTTCACGGGGATACGCGCTATTGCGCATCGTCCTCATCTTGTTATCTTCCGGCCATTTCTTGGCGGGGATGTCACGCAGCATGTGGCTGGTAATCCTTGTAACACTGCCGAGAGAGTCGCCGATAACTTGCCGTGTGAAGCCTCCGCGGGCTCTGCGCGACCACTGAGATGGGGTAACTCTCCGAAATCATCTCTGGTGACGCTGCGTGCCTGCGGCTCAACTCGATCCAGTTCCCGGGAGGTCAGATGGAAGAGTCGGTGCGGCCTTCGTACACGGTGAGCCAGCCACCGCCGCACATCGACCTCCAGGCCATCCCGCGTCCCGCCAAGCGGGACGACGACCACCCCGGCGACGGCGGCCCGTCCGCCAAGGCGTGGCCCGCGGCCTGGGAAGCGCGGTACAGAGCCTGGGTCATCGGCAGCGACGTGTTCATCACGCTGCTGGTGATCGCGATCAGCGCGTTCGTCATCGATCGCGTTGCCCCGCACGACATGCACGCCTTCGGCACGATCCTCGCGGTGTTCGTCTCGCTGCCCGCCAGCCGGGCCTGGAGCTCGCGCGTGCTCGGCGAAGGCGCGGAGGAGTACCGCACCCTCGGCCGCGGCTTCATCACCGCCGCCGTCCTGGTCGCGCTCGGCGGCCTGCTGTTCGGTGCGCTCGAGGTCCAGGTCTGGGTGTTCGTCGTCGTCCCGGCCATCGCGCTGGTCGCCTTTCCGCAGCGCTACCTGCTGCGCCAGGTGCTGCACCGCAAGCGCGCCAAGGGACTCTGCCTGCTGCCGGTGATGGCGGCCGGCAGCCCGGAGACCGTCGCCGACCTGATCGCCCGCACCCGCTCGGAGGTGCACGTCGGCTGGCGCGTCGAGGCCGCTTGCACGTTCAGCGGCCACGGCGAAGACCGCGACAGCGGCGAAATCGACGGCGTCCCGGTGGTCGGGCGGCTGGAGGAGCTGTCCCGGCACGTGCGGCGCGGCGGCTACCGGGTCGTGGCGATCACCGCCGACCAGTACTGGACGCCGAAGCGGCTGCAGCGGCTGGCCTGGGACATGGAGGGCACCGGCGCGGAGATGGTCGTGGCGCCCGTGCTGATGGAGGTCGCCGGGCCCCGGCTCAACGTCACCGGCGTGCTCGGCATGCCCCTGCTGCGGGTCACCGCGCCGATGTTCACCGGCGGCCGGCGCGTGGTGAAGGAGATCGTGGACCGCTGCGGGTCGGCGCTGCTGCTCACCCTGCTGTCCCCGCTGCTGCTGGCGATCGCGATCGCGATCAAGCTGAACGACCGCGGCCCGGTGATCTACCGCCAGCGCCGCGTCGGCCGCGACGGCGCGACGTTCACCATGCTCAAGTTCCGGACGATGGTCACCAATGCCGACGCGATCAAGCAGACATTGGCGGCGGAAAACGAAGGCGCGGGCCCCCTTTTCAAGATGAAACGCGACCCACGTATCACCCGCGTGGGTGGTTTTCTGCGCCGGTATTCGCTCGATGAGGTACCGCAGTTGTTCAACGTCGTGTCCGGAAAGATGTCGCTCGTCGGCCCCCGGCCGCCGCTGCCGGAGGAAACCGAGCAGTACGCGCCCGACGCGCGCCGCCGTCTGCTCGTCAAGCCGGGCCTGACCGGGCTCTGGCAGGTCAGCGGGCGCAGCGACCTCACGTGGGCGGAGAGCATCCGGCTGGACCTGCGTTACGTCGAGGACTGGTCCCTCGCGCTGGACCTGGTGATCCTGTGGAAGACGTTCCGCGCGGTGATGGGCGGGCAGGGCGCCTACTGACCCGTTCCTCGCCGCGCCGCGCATCACGGCCGCCGACTCCCGCTGGGGGGAGTCGGCGGCCGTGCCCGTTGCCGGGGTGTTGTGGATGAGGGACACGGCGCTGCGGTGGACGCCCCGGAACTGTCGGTGCGCGCCGGTAAACTGGACACCGGGGGCCGGAGGGCTGCCTCTTCGCGCCGCCGCAGCCGCCTGGCAGGGCCGGGGAGCGGCGGTTTCGGCTCGGCGAACGCGTGGGCGAGCCGGCGAGTGGTGGGTATTGGCGGCTCCTCGGAACCGCATCGTGCCACCGGCCGCGCCTCGCCAGGAGGGGACTTCCCGCCGCGCGCGCCACGCCATCATCGGGGACTTCTCGTCGGCCCTGCCCTCCGACCAGGGGGAGCCTCACCGGCCGTGCCCCGCCACCGGGGGACTCTCGCCGGTCGCGACCTGCGACCAGGGGACTTCTCGCTGGCCGGGCCTCGCGCCAGGCGGGCCGCACCGGCCGTGCCTCGCGCCAGGGGCTTCCCGGCCGTGCCCCGCGACCAGGGGAATTTCTCGCTGACCCTGCCCCGCGCCAGGCGGGCCGTACCGGCCGCACCCCACAAGCTGGGGCATTCCTCGCCGGGCCTTGGCTGTGCCACCAGGAGGATTCCCAACCCGCCAGGCCCCGCGACCACGGGAAGTCCTCACCGGCCGTGCCCCCGTCCAACGACTCCCGAGGCCCGCCGAGCCATCTGGCCAACCCCGTGCCCCCGTCCGCCACGGCGGAGCCTCCCCGGCCGGGCCACTTCGGATTGCCCCGTTCGCCCGGATTACCGGCGCCCGACGAGGCCACCTTGACCCGAACGGCTGACCGGCGCTCACCGTCGGCGGTCCCCGCTGTGATCCACACAACTGGTTGAACGCGAAATAGTTCAACGCTCAACCGGGTTGGACTGGGTACCGACCCAACGGAAGGAAGCACCGCCCCATGACCACCTTTGCCGAGCAGACCGAGGCCCTCGCCCTCCCCGCGGACGTCCAGAACCTCCTCTTCCGCGAGGCCCGGACGGCCAACAGTTTCAGCTCCGAGCCGGTGACCGAGGAGCAGGTCCGCGCGATCTACGACCTCGTCAAGTGGGCCCCGACGTCGATGAACACCCAGCCGCTGCGTGCGCTGGTGCTCCGGACCGCCGAGGCGAAGGCCCGCCTGCTGCCGCACATGGCCCCGGGCAACCGGGACAAGACCGAAGCCGCGCCGCTGACCGTGGTGCTCGCCGCGGACGTCGACTTCCACGAGAACATCCCGCAGGTCTTCCCGCACGCCCCGCAGGTGAAGGACAACTTCGCCGACGAGCAGGGCCGCGTCGAGTTCTCCAAGCTGAACTCGCTCCTGCAGGTCGGCTACTTCATCATCGGCGTCCGCGCCGCCGGGCTGGCCGCCGGCCCGATGACCGGCTTCGACGCCCAGGGCGTCGACGACGAGTTCTTCGCCGGCAAGAAGTGGCGCTCGCTGGTCGTCGTCAACGTCGGCAAGCCGGGTGAGAACCCCTGGTTCGACCGCCTGCCGCGGCTCGACTTCGACCAGGTCGTCGAGACCCTCTGACGCAGCTCGGACGGGCCGTCTCCGGAGTCGGAGGCGGCCGGTCCCGCGTTCGCGCCACGCGCGTGAGGCGCGTGGACGCCGACGACTAGCATCGACGGCGTCATCTCTGTCACTCCAGCTTGAGGAGCCGATCGTGTCCCAGTCGCCCCCCGTTTCCCCCGTGGCCGCCTCCCGCGTGGTGGTACCGGCGGGCACTACGGCGGGCGCGGCGGTCCGCGAAGCCGGTCTGCCGACCAAGGGCGCGGAGACGATCGTCGTCGTCCGCGACGCCGACGGGAAGCTGCGCGACCTCGCCTGGGCGCCGGAAGCCGACGCCGAAGTCGAGCCGGTCGCCGCGAACACCGAGGACGGCCGCAGCGTCATCCGCCATTCGGCCGCGCACGTGCTCGCCCAGGCCGTGCAGCAGCAGTTCCCGGACGCCAAGCTGGGCATCGGCCCGCCGGTCAAGGACGGCTTCTACTACGACTTCGCCGTCGACAAGCCGTTCACCCCGGAGGACCTGCAGGCGCTCGAAAAGCGCATGAAGCAGATCGTGAAGGGCGCCCAGCAGTTCTCGCGGCGCGTGTTCGACTCCGTCGACGAGGCCAAGAAAGAGCTCGCCGACGAGCCGTTCAAGCTCGAACTCGTCGACCTCAAGTCCGAAGTGGACACCGCCGAGGTGATGGAGGTCGGCGAGGGCGAACTCACCATCTACGACAATCTCGACCCGCGCACCAAGGAACGTGTCTGGAGTGACCTCTGCCGCGGCCCGCACGTGCCGACGACGAAGTTCATCCCGGCGTTCACGCTCACCCGCGTCGCCGCCGCGTACTGGCGGGGTAGTGAAAAGAACCCGCAGCTGCAGCGGATCTACGGCACGGCGTGGGAGTCGGCCGAGGCGCAGGACGCCTACCTCGAGCGCATCGCCGAGGCCGAGCGCCGCGACCACCGCAAGCTCGGCGCCGAGCTGGACCTGTTCTCCTTCCCCGAGGAGATCGGCTCGGGCCTGCCGGTGTTCCACCCCAAGGGCGGCATCATCCGCCGGGAGCTGGAGAACTACTCGCGCCGCCGCCACGAGGAGGCCGGCTACGAGTTCGTGAACACCCCGCACATCAGCAAGGGCGAGCTGTTCCACACCTCCGGCCACCTGCCCTACTACGCGGACACGATGTTCCCGCCGGTGCAGTTCGACGAGGAGAACTACTACCTCAAGGCGATGAACTGCCCGATGCACAACCTGATCTTCCGCTCGCGCGGGCGGTCCTACCGCGAGCTGCCGCTGCGGCTGTTCGAGTTCGGCACCGTCTACCGCTACGAGAAGTCCGGTGTGGTGCACGGCCTCACCCGCGTCCGCGGGCTGACGATGGACGACTCGCACATCTACTGCACCAAGGAGCAGATGCCGGGCGAGCTCAAGTCGCTGCTCAAGTTCGTCCTCGACCTGCTCGCCGACTACGGCCTCTCCGACTTCTACCTCGAGCTGTCCACCCGCGGTGACTCCGACAAGTTCATCGGCGAGGACTGGGAGTGGGAGGAGGCCACCGAAACGCTGCGGCAGGCGGCGATCGACTCCGGCCTCGAGCTGGTCCCGGACCCGGGTGGCGCGGCCTTCTACGGCCCGAAGATCTCGGTGCAGGCCAAGGACGCCATCGGCCGCACCTGGCAGATGTCGACCATCCAGCTGGACTTCAACCAGAACAAGCGGTTCGAGCTCGAGTACACCGCCCCGGACGGTTCGCGCCAGCGACCGGTGATGATCCACCGCGCGCTGTTCGGCTCGATCGAGCGCTTCTTCGGCGTGCTGACCGAGCACTACGCGGGCGCGTTCCCGGCGTGGCTGTCGCCGGTGCAGGTGGTCGGCATCCCGATCACCGCCGACCAGGTGGAGTACCTGCAGGACGTCGAGAAGGCGTTGCGCGCCAAGGGGATCCGCGCCGAGGTCGACGCGAGCGACGACCGGATGCAGAAGAAGATCCGCACGCACACCACGCAGAAGGTGCCGTTCATGCTGCTGGCCGGCGCCAAGGACGTCGAGGCGGGCGCGGTGTCGTTCCGCTTCCGCGACGGCGGCCAGATCAACGGCGTGCCGGTGGAGAAGGCGGTCGAAGCGATTGCGGAGTGGGTCGCGCGCCGCGAAAACGCGTCGCCCTCGGCCGACGCGCTGGAGACGGTCGTTCGGTGAGCGACGGTCCCGAGTTCGTCGAGCAGCAGGGCATCGGGGTCCAGGACGCGTTCCAGCGTCTCTGGACCCCGCACCGGATGGCCTACATCAAGGGCCAGGACAAGCCGGACGACGACGGCGACACCGGCTGCCCGTTCTGCCGGATCCCGTCGCTGGACGACAAAACCGGCCTGATCGTCGCGCGCGGCGAGCTCGTGTTCGCGGTGCTGAACCTGTACCCGTACAACCCGGGGCACCTGATGGTGGTGCCGTACCGGCACGTCGCGGACTACACCGAGCTGACGGCGGAAGAGACGCGCGAGGTCGCCGAGTTCACCCAGCACGCGATGAAGGTGATCCGCGGGGTGTCCGGCGCGCACGGGTTCAACATCGGGCTGAACCAGGGGCACATCGCGGGTGCGGGGATCGCCGCGCACCTGCACCAGCACCTGGTGCCGCGGTGGGGCGGGGACGCGAACTTCATGCCGATCATCGGGCAGACGAAGGTGCTCCCGCAGCTGCTGGGGGAGACGCGGGACCTGCTGGCCGACGCCTGGTAGGAGCGTTGTCCGGACCATGGTCCGACCGGGGAAAACTCCTGATTGAGTGTTCAACCGAGAGTATGATGGGGTCATGTCCGGAACCCGATGGCTCAGCGACGACGAACAGCGCGTCTGGCGTGAGTTCAACGCGGCCACCCGCATGCTCAGCGCGCACCTCGAAGCTCAGCTGCAGCACGACTCGGGCATGCCGCACACCTATTACGAAGTCCTCGTCGCCCTGTCCGAAGCGCCCGGCCGCCGGCTGCGGATGAGCGAGCTCGCCGACGCCCGGCAGGCGTCCCGCAGCCGCCTTTCGCACGCCGTCGCGCGGCTGGAGGCCAATGGGTGGGTGCGGCGCGAGGCCTGCCCGACCGACAAGCGCGGCGCCTGGGCGGTGCTCACCGACACCGGCTTCGCCGCGCTCGAGGCGGCCGCGCCGGGCCACGTCGAGGCCGTCCGGGAAAGCCTGTTCGACCCGCTGACGCCGGAGCAGGTGACGGCGCTCGGCGAGATCAGCGCCGCGATCCGCCGTCAGCTCTCGCCGAAGTGCGCCGCCGCCGCGGCCGCCGAAGCGGCGCGGGAGCACGAGGGCGAGCTCACGAAATCGGGCTGACCCGGGGCGGCGCGTCGGGTTCGCCGAGGCGGGTGGATAGGCTGCATTCGCCCACCCGACCCTCGTAGCCAGGTGCCTCGACGAACCGATGCTCAATATCTTCGCGCGTGCCTCCGTCTCCCGCGTCACCGATCCGATCGGCCAGGCGCTGGTCCGCGCCGGGCTGACCCCCAACGTGATGACCGTGCTCGGCACCGCCGGCGCGGTCGTCTGCGCGCTGGCCTTCTTCCCGACCGACCACCTGCTGTGGGGCACCTTCACGGTGTGGGGCTTCGCCATGCTCGACCTGCTCGACGGCGCGATGGCCCGCGCCCGCGGCTACGGCACCCCGTTCGGCGCCGTGCTCGACGCGACCTGCGACAGGCTGGTCGACGGCGCGCTGTTCGCCGCCATCGCCTGGTGGTGCTTCGTCGTCGACGACAACCGACCGGCGGCCGCCGCGGCCCTGCTGTGCCTGGTGCTCGCCCAGGTCATCTCCTACGTCAAGGCCCGCGCGGACGCCTCCGGCCTGCCGGTCGACGGCGGGCTCGTCGAGCGCGCGGAGCGGCTGATCATCGCCCTGGTCGGCACCGGCCTGCACGGCTTCGGCATCCCGTACACCGTGGACGTGACGCTCTGGCTGCTCGCGGTGCTCTCGGTGATCACGCTGCTGCAGCGGACGGCCGCGGTGGCGAAGGCGGCCCGCGAGGCCGCCGCCGGGGAGCAGCCGGCATGAGCAAGCTGTCAGAGCGGTTGAGCGCCTTCGGCTACGCGGCCGGGTGGAAGCTCGCCGGCTGGCTGCCCGCCGGGTTCGGCGGCACGGTGTTCTCGCTCGGCGCGGACCTCGCCGTCCGCCGCGACGGCGGGGGTGTGCGGCAGCTGCGCGCGAACCTCGCCCGTGTGGTGCCCCAGGCCGACCAGGTCGAGCTCGACGAGCTCACCCGGCGTGCGATGCGCTCCTACGCGCGGTACTGGCACGAGACGTTCCGGCTGCCGTCGATGGACCACAAGGAGGTCAGCACCAAGGTCGCGGCGTCGATCACCGGCGTGGAGAACCTCGACGCGGCGCTGGCCGAAGGCAACGGCGCGGTGATGGCGCTGCCGCACAGCGGCAACTGGGACGTCGCCGGCGTCTGGCTGGCCGACTACCTCGGCGGGTTCACCACCGTGGCCGAACGGCTGAAGCCCGAATCGCTCTACCGCCGGTTCGTCGAATACCGGGAGTCGCTCGGCTTCGAGATCGTCCCCCTCACGGGTGACAGCTCGGCGATGCGCGTGCTGCTGAAGCGCCTGCGCGAGAACAAGGCCGTCTGCCTGGTCGGCGACCGCGACCTGACCACCAGCGGTATCCCGGTGAAGTTCTTCGGCGAGAAGGCCCGCTTCCCCGGCGGCCCGGCCCGGCTGGCCGCGACGACCGGGGCCGCGCTGATCCCGGCCGGCTGCTGGTTCACCGAGGACGGCTGGCAGATCCGGCTGCACCCGCGCATCCGCGTCACCGCGCGCGCCGAGGTCCCGGCCGCGACCCAGGCCCTGGCGGACATCTTCGCCGGCGACATCGCCGCGCACCCGGCCGACTGGCACATGGTGCAGAAGTTCTGGCCCGCCGACCTCGAGGCCGCCGAGCAGGCAAGCCTCGAAGAAGCGAGCTGAGCGGTGGCCACGCGGCCGATGCGGGTCGGGATCGTGTGCCCCTACTCCTTCGACGTGCCGGGCGGGGTCCAGGGGCACGTCATCGACCTGACGAAGGCGCTGCTCGCGCGTGGGCACCAGGTGTCCGTGCTGGCGCCCGCGGACGAGGACGCGGAGCTGCCCGAGTTCGTGCACCCGGCGGGCAAGGCGCTCGGGATCCCGTACAACGGCTCGGTCGCGCGCCTGCAGTTCGGACCGGTCTCGTATGCGCGGGTACGGCGGTGGATCCGCGAAGGCGACTTCGACGTTCTGCACCTGCACGAACCGGCCGCGCCGAGCCTGTCGCTGCTGGCGCTGCTGATCGCCGACGGCCCGATCGTGGCGACCTTCCACACTGCGACCACGCGCTCGCGCACGCTGTCGGCGTTCCAGCCGGTGCTGCGGCCGCTGCTGGAGAAGATCACCGCGCGGATCGCAGTGTCCGCGCTGGCCCGCCGCGTCCAGGTCGAGCACGCGGGCGGTGACGCCGTCGAGATCCCGAACGGTGTCGACGTCGAGTTCTTCTCCTCGGCCGTTCCGCTGCCGGGCTACCCGCGGGCCGGCGGCACGGTCGGCTTCGTCGGCCGGTTCGGCGAGCCGCGCAAGGGCATGGGCGTGCTGCTGGAAGCGCTGCGGCGGATCCTGCCGGAGTTCGAGGACCTGCGGCTGGTCGTGGTCGGCCGCGGTGACGACGACCAGCTGCGCCGTGACGCCGGCCCGGAGCTGGCTCCGCACCTGGAGCTGCTCGGCCAGGTCGACGACGCCACGAAGGCCCAGGCGCTGCGCAGCGTCGACGTCTACTGCGCACCCAACACCGGCGGCGAGAGCTTCGGGATGATCCTCACCGAGGCGATGGCGGCCGGGACCCCGGTACTGGCCAGCGGGCTCGACTCGTTCCGGCGGGTGCTCGACGACGGCCGCGCCGGGCTGCTGGTCGAGACCGGTGACCCGGCGGCACTCGCGGACGGGCTGCGCGAGCTGCTCGGTGACCCGGCGCGCCGGGCGTCGCTGGCCGCGGCGGCCGGGGAGCGCGTCACGATGTACGACTGGTCGGTGGTGGCCACGCAGGTGCTGCGCGTCTACGAGACGGCCGTCGCCGCCGACCCGCGGCGGGTCGCGGCCACGGCGGAGCGGGAGCTCGCCCGGTGAGCGTGCTCGGCTGGCTCCTCCCGCTGCTCGCGTTGATCGTGCTATTGGGCGGGCTCTTCCTGGTGGCGACGGCGAACCGGCTCGACCGGCTGCACGTCCGCACGGACGCCGGCTGGGCCGCGCTGGACGCGGCGTTGGCACGGCGGGCCGTGGTGGCGCGCGCGGTCGCTTCGGTGCTGGGCTCCCCGGGCCTGCGAACGTCGGCGGAACGCGCCGAGGCGGCGCCGCGGGCCGAGCGCGAAGCCGCGGAGAACGAGCTGACGCTGGAGCTGGGCCGCGTCGACCGGGCGGGCCTGCCGGCCGAGCTGGCCGAGGAGCTGACCGACGCCGAGCACCGGGTGGTGATCGCCCGCCGCGTCCACAACGACGCCGTCCGCGACACGCTGCGGCTGCGGCGGCGGCGGAAGGTGCGGTACTTCCGCCTCGCGGGGACCGCGCCGCTGCCGGAGTACTTCGAATTCGCGGAGCCGGAGGTCTGACGTGTGGTGGGTGGTCGTCGAGGAGCAGCGCGGCGGCGGGGACGCGCGCGCCTGGAACGTCACGAAGACGAAGCCGGCGGGCGGCGATCGCGAGCAGGCCGACGCGGTGGCGCGGAGCCTGGCGTTCTCGCACGAGCCGGTGCACCCGTCGAAGGTGACGGAGCGGAAGGTGCTGCAGGTCGCCGACGGGTATCTGGTGATCGCGTCCGGCCCTACGGCTAAGTTCCACTTCCGTGTGACACTTGGCCAGAGTGTGGTGGCGCCGTGACCTGGTGGGTGGTCGTCGAGGAGCAGCGCACCTCGGAGCGGCACTGGGCGCTGTCGGAGCGGTTTTCCCATCCCGACCAGGAAACCGCCGAGGCGGAGGCGCTGCGGCTGGCGCGCGAGTACCAGCCCGCCTACCCGTGGTCGCCCAAGTCGCGGACGGTCCTGCGGGGCCCGGGCGGGTACGTGGTGATCGTCGAAGGCCGGACGTCGACGTTCCACTTCCGGCTGAGCGTGCTCGAAGAACTCTGAAACCTCCGGCGGCGCGGCCGCGTCGGAGGGGCATGAGTACGTGGTGGGTGGTCATCGAAGAGCAGGGCGGCGCGGGCGACGGCCGCGGCTGGGGCGTCGCCGACGCGGCGGGGTACGCCGACCGCGACACCGCGTTCGGCGAGGCGCACCTGCTGGCGAAGCAGCACCGGCCGCCCCGGCCGTCGTCGCCGCAGAAGCGGGTCGTGCTGCGGGTGAGCGACGGGTACCTGGTGCTGGTCAAGGGCAAGACCGACGTCTGGCAGTTCCGCGTGACGGTGGGCGAGCAGGCCGGCGGCTGACACACTGGGCGGCATGAGCGAAACCTGCGACGTCGCCCACGGCACGGCTCCGGCCGACCCGGGGTTGCGGACCCTGGTGGCGGTGTTCGCGTCGCCGGTGTCGCGGTCCCTGCTGAAGTTCGCGAAGGAGCTCGGCTACCACGTGGCGCTGTTCGAGCCCGATCCCGCGCGCGTCACCGACGTGCCCGAGGGCATCGACGCGGACACCGTGCTGCCGCCGCTCGACGCGTCCGCCGACGTGGTCGTCACCGACCACCACCGGCCCGAGCTGGGGCAGGTGCTCAAGGCCGCGCTCGAAGGCGAGCCGCGCTGGGTGGGCGTGCTCGGCAACCCGCGTCACCCCGGCCCGCACGTCGCCGCCCTGCAGGGGCTGGGCGTGCCGGAGTCCGACATCGCCCGCGTCCACCGCCCGGTCGGGCTCAACATCGGCTCCCGCACCCCGCCCGAGATCGCCCTGGCGACCTTGGCGGGCCTCATCGCCGACCGCAACAACCGCCCCGGCGGCTTCGACTTCGCCTCCTAGCCGTACCCAGCCGGACGACACGCGTACCCAGCCGGACGACACGGCGGGTGGCCCGGGCTTCGCCGTGTCGTCCGTCCAGGTGCGCGTGTCGTCCGGCCAGGTACGGCTAGTGGACCGCCATTCCCTCCGGCATCGGCTCGAACCGCGCGTGGCGGCGGGTGAACGTCGCCGTGCCCGAGGTCATCGAACGCAGGTCGATCAGGTACCGCACCAGTTCCGTGGCCGGGACCTCCGCGCGGATCACCGTCCGGCCGCCTTCGCCCGCCTCGGTGCCCAGCACGCGGCCGCGGCGGGAAGACAAGTCGCCGAGGACCGTGCCGAGGTGCTCGTCCGGCAGCCGGATCGCCACCTCCTCCAAGGGTTCCAGCATCGTGATGTGCCCGTTCGCCGCGGCCTCCCGCAAGGCCAGGGCGCCCGCCGTCTGGAACGCCGCGTCCGACGAATCCACGCTGTGGGCCTTGCCGTCCACCAGGGTCACCTTGACGTCGACGACCGGGTGGCCGTCGGCGAGGCCGCGCGCCAGCTGGGCACGCACGCCCTTCTCCACGCTCGGGATGAACTGGTGCGGCACCGCGCCGCCGACGACCTTGTCCACGAACTGGAACCCGCCGCCGCGCGGCAGCGGCTCGACCTCGATGTCGCAGACGGCGAACTGGCCGTGCCCGCCGGACTGCTTGACGTGCCGCCCGTGGCCCTTGGCCGGCTTGCTGAACGTCGAGCGCAGGCTGATCTTCACCGGCTCGGTGTCGACGTCCGCGCCGCCCGCGCGCAGCCGCGAGAGCACGACGTCGGCGTGGGCCTCGCCCATGCACCACAGCACCAGCTGGCCGGTCTCGGCGTTGCGGTCCAGCCGCAGCGTCGGGTCGCCGGCGACCAGGCGGGACAGGTTGCGGGCCAGCGTGTCCTCGTCGCTGCGGGTCTTCGCGACCACCGCCACCGGCAGCAGCGGCTCCGGCATCGCCCACGGCTCCATCAGCAGCGGGTCGTCGGGGGAGGAGACGGTGTCGCCGGTCTCCGCCGAGCCGACCTTCGTCAGCGCGCAGAGGTCGCCCGCGACGCAGTAGGGCACCTCCCGCAGGGACGAACCGAGCGGCGAATACAGGTGGGCGACGCGCTCGTCGGCGTCGTGGTCCTCGTGACCGCGCTCGGCGAGGCCGTGCCCGGACACGTGCACCGGCCGCTCGGGCCGCAGCGTCCCGGAGAACACCCGGACGAGGGACACCCGGCCGACGTAGGAGTCCACCGCCGTCCGGACGACCTCCGCGGCGAGGGGGCCCGCGGGGTCGGCGGTGATCGCGGCGTGCTCGCCGCCGTCCGGCGTGGTGACGTCGGGTGGCCGGTGCTCCAGCGGGGAGGGGAACGCGCGGACGATGCCGTCGAGCACCTCGGCCAGGCCGATCCCGCTGGTCGAGCACACCGGGATGACGGGGTGGAAGGACCCGCGCGCGACCGCGGTCTCCAGGTCGGCGATGAGGGTGGCCTCCGCGATCTCCTCGCCGGCGAGGTAGCGGTCCATCAGGGACTCGTCCTCGCTCTCGGCGATGATCCCTTCGATCAGCTCGTTGCGCGCCTCGGCCATCCGTTCCAGGTCGGCCGCGGCCGGCTCGCCGACCGTCGGCGGGTGCCCGCCGGAGTAGTCGAAGTAGCGCTGGGTGATCAGCCCGACCAGGCCGTCGCCCGCGGGCAGGTACAACGGCAGCACCCCGGCGCCGAACGCGGCCTGGCAGGCGGCGATCTCGGCCATCGCGTCGGCCCGGTGGTGGTCGAGCCGGGAGACGACGACCGCGCGCGGCATCCCGACCGCGGCGCACTCCTCCCACACCGCGACCGTCGCCGCGTCGACGCCCTCGGAGGCGGAGACGACGAACAGCGCCGCGTCGGCCGCCCGCAACCCCGCCCGCAGCTCCCCGACGAAGTCCGCGTACCCGGGCGTGTCGATCAGGTTGATCTTGTGGCCCTGGTGCAGCACCGGCGCGACCGAGAGGCCGACCGAGCGCTGCTGGCGGACCGCCGCCGGGTCGTGGTCGCACACCGTCGTGCCGTCGACCACCGAGCCCGCCCGCGGCACCATGCCGGAAGCGGCGAGCAGGGCTTCGGCGAGGGTGGTCTTCCCGGAACCGGCCGGGCCGACGAGCACGACGTTGCGGACCTTGGCGGGGTCGTCCACAGCGACGGCGGCCCCGGTGTCGGCGTTCTTGGCTTGTTTGTCTGCCATGACGACTCCTCGGCGAACGGCTGGTGTACGGGATGTGTCCTCGATCACACACCCGCTACCCTGGTCACGGCAAGGCAAGGCCTCCGGGACCAGCCGAATGCCCCGGGGGAAGTGCGGTGCGAGGGGGAGTGGCATGGACAGGCGGGCTTTTTTGCGCATTTCCGGGGCGGTGCCGGTGGCGGGCCTGGCGGGGTGGCCCCCGCCGGACGACTGGGAGCGGCTCCGGAAGCGGCTTTCGGGGCCGCTGTTCCGGCCCGGCGACCCGGGCTACCCGGAGGCCAAGCAGGGTTTCTTCACGATGTACGACGACCGGATGCCGGCCGCGGTCGTCGGCGCGGCGCGCGTCGAAGACGTTCAGGCCGCGGTCGGGTTCGCCGCCCGGCACGGGCTGCCGGTCGCCGCCCGCAGCGGCGGGCACAGCTACCCCGGCTATTCCACTGTGGACGGCGGGATCGTGGTGGACCTCAGCCGGTTTTCCGGCATCGACGTGCGCCCGGACGGCCGCGCGGCGATCGGGGCGGGCGCCCGGCTGGGGCCGATCGCGACGACGCTGGCCGCCCACGGCCGGGTCCTGCCGGCCGGCTCGTGCGAAACCGTCGGCATCGCCGGGCTCGCCCTGGGCGGCGGCGTCGGCCTGGTCGACCGCAAGCACGGGCTGACGTGCGACCACCTGGAGGCGGCGCGGATCGTCACCGCCGACGGCCGGGGCCGCACGGTGTCGAGGGCGGCCGAGCCGGACCTGTTCTGGGCGCTGCGCGGCGGGGGCGGCGGCAACTTCGGGATCGTCACCGGGTTCACCTTCTCGACCGTGCCGATCGCCGACGTCGTCACCTACAAGCTCACGTTCGCGGTGGGCACCCAGGCCGCGTTGCTGGCCGGCTGGCAGGAATGGCTGCCCGGGATGCCGGACGAGCTGTGGTCCGGGGTGAACATCGGCGCGGCGACCGCCGAGACCAGCGGGACGTTCCTGGGCACCGAGGCCCGGCTGAAGCCGCTGCTCGACGACCTCGTCCGCCGCGTGGGCACCGCTCCCGCCCAGCGGGAGGCGCGAATGCAGGACCACCTGAGCGCGCTGCGGTCGTTCGACGACCACGAGGCCCGGCCCGGGGCGGTCGCGGCGCGGGCGGCGTACGTCGGCACCTCGCGCATGCTGCGGCGGCCCGTCGACGACCCGGCCGCGGTCGTCGACGTGCTGACCCGGTCTCCGCGCGTCGGCACGCTCATCGACTCCGCCGGCGGGGCGATCGCCCGCGTCGGCGCCCGCGAGACGGCGTTCCCGCACCGGTCCGCCCTGGCGAGCTTCCAGTTCCTGCACGGTGCCGCGCCCGAAGACGGCGGCGAGGCCGAGGCCCGGCGCGCGCTGGCCGCCGTGCGCGACGGGCTGGGGCCCGAGTTCGGCACCACCGGGTACGTCAACTACCTCGACCCGGACATGCCGGACTGGGCGCAGGCGTACTACGGGGTGAACCTGCCGCGGCTGCGTGCCATCGCCCGGAAGTACGACCCGGACGGGGTTTTCGCCTTCCCGCAAGGGCTTTCCGGGCCCCGCTCGACCGTCCACATCGGAGCTACTTAGACTGCGCGGACTTCGTGCAGAGAGGCAGCGCGTGCTCGACCTGGCATTCTCCACAGAGGACCTGGCGCACACCCGGTTCGCGTTCTCCCCGGCCTGGGAGATCGTCGCGAGCGTCCGCGTCCTGAACGCCCCGGGGCAGCACGCGCTGCACCTGCCGTGGATCAAGCGCGCCACGGCGGCGCTGGCCGGAGCCGGCCTCGACATCGGGCTGCTGCGTGACCTCGTCCCGCTGCGGCACCTGCCCGGGTTCCTGGCCGGCACGCCGTCGACGCCGCTGCCGGAGCTGGCCGACGAGCTCGCCGACCTGCGGGACGTGCCCGCCCGCCTGGTCCGGCGCGAGCTCGACGCGATGGCGGGGCCGCGCTCGCCCGCGCTGACCCGCCTCCACCGCGAGCCGGAGGCGGGCCTGGACCGGCTCGCGACGCTGATGGAGCGGTACTGGCGCCTCGTGCTGGCCCCCGACTGGCCGCGGATCCGCGCGCTGCTCGAGGCCGACGTGCTCTACCGGTCCCGGCTGCTGGCCCAGGGCGGCGCCGCCGAGCTGTTCAACGACCTCACGCCGCTGGTCCGCTGGCAGGACGGCACGCTCACGGTGGCGCACCGGCACCTGCACGCGGCCGTCCCGCTCGACGGTCGCGGCCTGGTGCTGGTGCCCTCGGCGTTCGTCTGGCCGCGGGTGGTCTCCAAGACCGACGCGCGCTGGCAGCCGGTGCTGCGCTACCCGCCGCGCGGGATCGCCACGCTCTGGGAGACCGGCACGGCCACCGCGCCCGGCGCGCTGGCCGCCGTGGTGGGCCGCGGCCGGGCGATGCTGCTGGCCGAGCTGGCCGCGCCGGCGTCCACCGCGGAGCTGGCCCGCCGGAGCGGGCTGAGCGCCGGGGCGGTGTCGCAGCACCTCGGCATACTCAACGCTGCGGGCCTGGTCAACCGGCATCGTGCGGGACGTCACGTGCTCTACGTGCGCACTTCACTCGCGGAAGCCCTGGTCGCGGGCACCGGCGAAGTGGACTGCTGAGATACCCGCGTACTGGCCTTCTTGAAGGGTCCACCGTCGACCTACCCTCGGACTCGTCACCCCCTGTTCTCGTTGTGGAAAGGCCCCGTCGTGTCCGAGCAGCAGACCGTCCCCAGTGGCACCGTCCAGTCCGTCACCGGCACCGCCAAGGTGAAGCGCGGCATGGCCGAGATGCTCAAGGGCGGCGTGATCATGGACGTGGTCACCGCCGAGCAGGCCAAGATCGCCGAAGACGCCGGCGCGGTCGCGGTGATGGCCCTCGAGCGCGTGCCCGCCGACATCCGCGCCCAGGGCGGCGTCGCCCGGATGAGCGACCCCGACCTGATCGACGGCATCATCGAAGCCGTCTCGATCCCGGTGATGGCCAAGGCGCGCATCGGCCACTTCGTCGAGGCGCAGGTCCTGCAGTCCCTCGGCGTCGACTACGTCGACGAGTCCGAGGTCCTCACCCCGGCCGACTACGCCAACCACATCGACAAGTGGGCGTTCACGGTGCCCTTCGTCTGCGGCGCGACCAACCTCGGCGAAGCCCTGCGCCGCATCACCGAGGGCGCGGCGATGATCCGCTCCAAGGGCGAGGCCGGTACCGGCGACGTCTCCAACGCGACCACCCACATGCGCCAGATCCGGCAGGAGATCCGGCGGCTGACCTCGCTGCCGGAGGACGAGCTGTTCGTGGCGGCGAAGGAGCTGCAGGCACCGTACGAGCTGGTGCGCGAGGTCGCGCAGGCCGGCAAGCTGCCGGTGGTGCTGTTCACCGCGGGCGGCATCGCCACCCCGGCCGACGCGGCGATGATGATGCAGCTCGGCGCCGAGGGCGTGTTCGTCGGCTCGGGCATCTTCAAGTCCGGCAACCCGGCCCAGCGCGCCGAGGCGATCGTCAAGGCGACGACGTTCTACGACGACCCGGACGTCCTGGCGAAGGTTTCGCGCGGCCTGGGCGAGGCGATGGTCGGGATCAACGTCGAGGAGCTCCCGGAGCCGCACCGCCTCGCCGAGCGCGGCTGGTAACGCGAGGATCCGGGTCCACGCCGCCGACGTGGCGGCGTGGACCCGTTGGCTGGGTCCGCGATGCCGTCACGGCTCTCGCCGACGCCTCCGACACCGCTGCTGCACCGGCGATCGACGGACTGCGCCTTCGCCGCGAGTTGTCCTGGGCCGTGAGCGGGGGCGCCGTGAGCCGGGCGTCGTTCAGCGACCCAACGGAGCCGTGAACTGCTTGCTCGAGGAGGCCTGAAGGGTGCAGGCCGCGGTGGACTTCCCGGCCAGCCAGGCCTTCGAGTCCGGGTAGAAGACGCCGAGGTCGGCCTCGACCGGCGGGCTGTACGCCGCCCCGAACTTGGCTGTGCGGCGGGCCTCGCAGGCGGTCTTCGCCTGCTTCTCGAGGTAGTCCTCGCCCGGGTACTCGCCCTTGAGGAAGCCGGTCAGCGGCACGGTGTCGAACACCTCGCCGTCGTGGGGCTTGGTGCAGTCGGCCTTCGTCGCGTCCAGGCCGTAGCCGTCCGGGGTGTTGTAGCACTCGCCGACCTTGAGTCCCACGATCGTGGGCGTCGTCCCCGTCGTCTTGGCCTTGTCGGTGATGTAGATGACGCCCGCGGTCAGCCCGCCCGCCCACAGCAGGCTCAGCACGATGCCGGCGATGGCCATGCCACGCCCCGACTGCCCGGTCCGGCCGATCTGGACCAGCGCCACGATCCCCAGGACCAGGGCGGGGATCAGGGACAGGCCGCAGAGGCCGAGGAGCCCGAGGATCAGCGACGCGGTCGCGAAGCCGTTCCGGCCCGTCGGCTTCGGCGCGGCCTGCACCCCGGGCATCCACTGCGGCGGGTTCGGCGGGTACTGGTCGGACATGGTTCCCCCTGCGTGATCGACATCGAGCGACGGTCAGTATGGACAAAACCGGGGGAAAGTGTCACACCGGGTTAGGCCATCCGGCACAATGACCCCCGACACGGGCGGGGCGAGGACCGGAGGCGCTGTGCAGGGGCGGGACGTGGTCGTGGCCGGGCGGACGACGGAGATGTGGGAGCGGCTGTTCCAGCCGACCGAACGGTGGGGCTGGGAGTTCGTCAAACCCGTGCCCGCGTCGGTCAGCCCGGAGGCGAACACCCCGCCGGTGGCGGAACAGGTGTACGCGCCGCAGGACTACCAGCTGCGGGAAAAGCGCAGCAAGCGGGCGTGGCTCGGGCTGCTCGGCTACGTCGTGCTGGCCTTCGTGATCTCGTTGATGGCCGCCGGCATGGTGAACGCGGTGGCCAAGCAGGTCCCCGTCGCCGTCGAGGTGACGGGCTGGGTCGTGCTCGGCATCGGTGTCCTGCTGGCGGTCTTGAACCTCCTCCGCACCCGGCGCCGGTTCAGCGTGATGAAACGCGACTACACCACGCGCTACAACGCCGCCGTCGAACGCTACAACCAGGCCTACACCTCGTGGCAGCAGCGCGTCGCCGACCATGACCGGCGGGAGGCGCAGCGGGTGGCGGCGGCGATGCGCTGGTACCCGATCCAGCTGACTTCGCGCCCGGCCCGGATCGACGTCTTCGGCGGCACCGAGGACGGCTGGGCGAGCTTGCTCATGACCGTCGGTTCGACGCAGCTCGCCGCCGGTTCGTCGGTCTTCCTGCTCGACTTCACCGACCTCGCGGTGGGGGACAACCTCGCCGTCGCCGCGGCGGGCAAGGGCTACGCCGTCGCCGTACAGGAGCTGCCCCGCGACCTCGCCGAACTCGGCATCATCGCCGACCTCGACGCCACCGAGCTGGCCGAGGTGATCGCCGAGACCATGCACACGATGAACCGCACGCAGTTCGGCGCCGACCTGCGCGGGCTGCACATCGACCTGCTCACCGCCGTCGGCGAGCGGCTGAGCGGCCCGCCCACCTTCGCCAAGGTCGTCGCCGGGCTGCAGGTGTTCCGCCGGGTCTACGACGCGGGCTCGGACGACACCCTTTCACCAGACGAGGTGCGCAAGCTCAACTCCTATGTGGACACCGTCGGCAGCACCGAGCAGACTCGCAACGAGCTCCAGGCGCTCGAGGGCGAGCTGCGCGGGCTGGCCCGGGCGGAACGCGCGTCGGAGAAGCAGACGACGGCGGGCTTCCGCGCGCTGTGGCCCGTGCGGGGGTACTCCGTCGTCGCGACCCGGTCCAAGACCGGCCGGCACCGCCGGCTCGTCGAGCACCTCGTCTTCCACCGCACGCTGCAGGAGCTGCACACCCGCGAGTCGACCGGCCGCGAGACGCTGATCGTCGCGGGTGCCGACCAGATCGGGCTCGAATCGCTCGAGGCCATGGCGCGCCAGGCGCGCCGGGCGGGCGTCCGGCTGATCTTCCTCGTCCAGCACCTGCGCGACGACATGCAGAAGCTGCTCGGCGCCGCGGGCACCGTCACCCTGCTGATGCAGCTCGGCAACGGCGACGAAGCGAACAACGCCGCGGAGTTCATCGGCCGCGGGCACAAGTTCGAGCTGTCGCAGCTGACCCTCCAGGTCGGGCGGACGCTGACCCACGGCACCGCCTCGACCGAGGGCGGCTCGGTGGGCATGCAGCGGTCCCGTGGCTACACCTACGGCGGGTCGTCCGGGGGCTCGACGGGGCCGGGCGGCTCGAGTTCGAGCTCGAGCAGCTCGTGGAGCACCACGAACACCACGACGCACAGCCGGGAGCAGAACTGGTCGGAGACGGTCTCGCAGTCCGAGGCCGACTCCGAGAACCGCGGGATGACCGCGGCTCGCGTGTACGAGTTCGAAGTCGAGCCGACCGCTCTGCAGGGGCTCGCGCCGACGGCGTACGTGATGGTCGAGAACGGGTCGTCGGGCCGGCGGGTGCTGACCGGCGACTGCAACCCGGGCACCGTGCTGCTCGACCGGGTCGCCGATCGCCCCCGCATCGGCTGAGGGCCGCCGTGCTGGAGGGGTTCGCGTTCCACGACCTGCTGGCCGTCCCGCGCGGCGACGACTTCGCGGCGGGGGCGGACCGGCCCGACGAAACCGGCGGACGCTCGCCGGCCCAGCTGTTCGCCGCGCTGTCCGCGGCGCACGCCGACCTGCGGTTCCGCGGCCCGGACGCGGCCTTCGCGGTGGCGTGGGAGCGTCCGGCGGGCAGCCGCGCGCTGCGGGTCCTGGTCGGGGGCCGGCCGCACTCCCCGGTGGCGCGCGCGAAGGAGGACGGCGTCGTCCCGGTGCTGTACCCGCCGGGTGGGCTCGGCCGGGCGGCCGACACCGCGGAGATCGCGCAGCGGTGGGCGGCGCTGCCGTCCTGGACCCGCTGCGCGGGCGGCTCCGATCCACTGTGGACACCCCAGTCCGGTGCCGAAGCGCCCGGCCGGGGCGGGTTCGACGACTACGTCGCCCACATGCCCGGCGCGTTCGCCTGGCTGGTCGTGGCGGAACCGGTGGGTGCCGAAGCGATCGAACGCGAGCTGCTCGGGCTGGAGACCACGATGCCGCGGCTGCGGCAGCGGGAGAACTCCGAGCCGGACCGGATCGCCTTGCTGCGCGCGGAAGGCCGCTTCCGGGAGCTCTCGCGCGCCCAGCCGGCGGGCCTGTGGAGCGTGCACGTGCTCGTCGGCGGCCCGGACGAGGCGGCGACCCGCGCGGCGGCCGCGTTGCTGTGCAGCGCCAGCGACCTCGACGCGCTGCCGTACGTGCTGACGCCGGGCACCGACTGCGCCGGGTTCGCCGAAGTCTGGGACAAGCCCGTGGAAAACGGCGCCCTGAGCTCGCCGTTCCGGGCGACCGGCGAGCTCGTCGCGGCGGTCGCGCGGCCGCCGCGGCGGGAGCTGCCGGGCATCCGGATGACCGAGCCGCCGCTGTTCGACGTCACGCCCGAGTACACCGGCGACGTCCCGCTGGGCACGGTGCTCGACGACGCCGACCGGCCGGTCGGGGAGTTCGGCGTCGCGCTGGACACGCTCAACCGGCACACGTTCGTCGCCGGTGCCACCGGCTCGGGCAAGTCCCAGACCGTGCGGCACCTCCTGGAGGGCCTGCACCGCGCCGGGGTGCCGTGGCTGGTGATCGAGCCCGCAAAGGCCGAGTACGCGGCGATGGCGGGCCGGCTGGGCGCCGACGGCCTGGTCACGGTGATCCGGCCCGGCGACCCGGCGGCCTACCCCGGCGGGCTGAACCCCCTAGAACCCGTCGAAGGCTTCCCGCTGCAGACGCACCTGGACCTCGTCCGCGCGCTGTTCCTGGCCGCCTTCGACGCCGACGAGCCGTTTCCGCAGGTCCTGGCGCAGGCGCTGACCCGGTGCTACGCCGACCAGGGCTGGGACACCGTGACCGGGCAGGTGCGCGGGCGCGTCGGCCCGGTGAAGTACCCGAGCCTCGGCGACCTGCAGGCGACCGCGATCGAGGTGGTCAAGGGCATCGGCTACGGCAAGGAGGTCGCCGACAACGTCCGCGGCTTCGTCGACGTCCGGATCGGCTCGCTGCGGCTGGGCACGCCGGGCCGGTTCTTCGAGGGCGGGCACCCCTTGGACGTGGCGGCGCTGCTGCGGGGCAACGTCGTGCTGGAGATCGAGGACATCGGCTCCGACGCCGACAAGGCGTTCTTCATCGGGGCGGTGCTGATCCGGCTGTTCGAGCACCTGCGCGTCCACCACCGGCACGGCGCACGCGGGCTCAAGCACGTCCTGGTGCTGGAGGAGGCGCACCGGCTGCTGAAGCGGGCCGAGCCGGGCAGCCCGGCCGAGCACGCGGTGGAGCTGTTCACGTCGCTGCTGGCGGAGATCCGCGCGTACGGCGAAGGGATCGTCGTCGCCGAGCAGATCCCGGGCAAGATCGTGCCGGACGTCATCAAGAACACCGCGTGCAAGATCCTGCACCGCCTGCCCGCCGAGGACGACCGGCTGGCGGTCGGCGCGACGATGAACCTGAGCGAGGCCCAGTCCCGCCACGTCGTGACGTTGCCGCCGGGCCGGGCCGCGGTGTTCACCGACGGCATGGACCGGCCCCTGCGGTTGCGGATGCCGCTGAACGAAGGCGCCGAGGACACCGCACGGGTGTCGAAGTCGCCGCCCGTGGTGGCGCGCCGGAGTGCCGCATGTGGACGGTTGTGCGCGGCCTCGCCGTGCACGCTGGGCCGGATCAGCGAAGCCGCGCACCGGGCGGACGCCGACCCGAAGCTGGTGCTGTGGCTGGAATTGCTGACGGTCGCGCACATCACCGGCCGCCGGGCCCCCGAACCGGACCGGGGCTGGCTCGCCTCGCTGCGGCGTTCGTTCGACGAGCAGACGCTGGAATGCGCGGTGGCCCACCGCATCCAGGCCGCGGTGGACGCGCGTTACGCGGGCATCGCGGAGTACAACGCGCCCGGCGAGTTCATCGCGCACCTGGCGGCCAGTGCCACGCGCACGCTGAACGGCGAGCCGGGTTGCGCGTTCCCGGAAGTCCGCTGGCAGGCGGGCACCTACCGCTGGTTCGACGTCAAGAGAGCGTTGAAGCCCCGGGAAGGCCCGGACGACACACCGCACCCGGCAACGGAATCGTGGGCGGCGCGCGGCCTGGTGCTGGAGGGCCGCACCCGCGCCGAGCAGCTGGCCGAGCTGCTCGACCGCCCCGAATGCTGGCGCGACGACGACCCGACGGTGCTCGGCGCGGTACGGCCGACGCCGATCGACACCGCGGTCCGGAAGCTCAGCAGGGAAACCGACCCGGGCAAGCGGCTGCTGCACGCGGCCGGGTTCTTGAACCTGCCCAACAGCTGGGCGGTGGCGGTGCTCAAGCTGGGAGGGGGAGCCCGATGAGGGAAACCGGCGAAGTCTCCGGCGCGTCCGACGAACCGGAGGAGGTCAGGCGGGCCGAGGGCATGCAGGAGGCCGACGACGAAGAGCTCGAGGCCCGGGAGGACGTGCGGGCCGACGTCGCGGTGGAGGTCGCGAACACGGTGGGTGGCGAGATCGCGGCCGCGATCACCCCGGTGGCGCGGGATCTTTACGAGAACCGGGAGCACTGGAAGATCCAGGCGGACGCGGCGCTCGCGAAGCTCGAGCGCAAGTTCGGCAAGAAGAGTGAAGAATGAACGAGACGAGCGAAGCGCCGGAGAGTTCCGAGGATCCCGAGGGTTCCGAGGGTTCCGAGGGTTCTGAAGCCGACGACCCGGGCCAGGGCGCCGAGGAGCCGGAATCGGCCGACCGCAGCGGCCCGCAGGAAGCCGACGACGAGACGGAGTCGGCCGACGGTCCGCCTCCACCGGACCAGGCGGACGACGCCGACAATCCGCCGGCGGCCGGTCACCAGCAGGACGGCGAGCCGCCCAGCGCGGGACCCCAGGAAGCCGACGACGAAGCCGACGACCCGGACGACAGCGAGGCCCCGTCCGCGCAAGCCGAGGAAACCGGCGACGCGGAGGCTGAGGAGCCCGAGGCAACAGAGCCTGACGCGGCTGAGGCCGAGGCGGCCGAGACTGAAGCCGCGGAGACCGAGGCGGCAGAGTCTGAGGCGGCGGAGGCTGAGGCCGCTGAGACTGAAGCGGCGGAGACCGAAGCGGCAGAGTCTGAGGCGGCAGAGTCTGAGGCGGCGGAGGCTGAGGCCGCTGAGACTGAAGCGGCGGAGCCGCCTACCGGGCCCGGTTTGCCTCCTGGCTGCC
>NZ_JBSFNC010000099.1:0-35175 GCF_053586895.1 Amycolatopsis sp. NPDC003731
GCGCCGACCCCTGCGCGGCCGCCGGACCGGTTACCTGCTGCGCCGACCCCGCGCCCAGCCCGGCCGCCAGCGCCGAACCTTGCGCGGCCGCCGAGCCCGCCGCCTGCTGCCCGGCCGTCTCCGGCGTGTCCTGCGCCGCCGAACCGGCCGCCTGCTGGGCCTGCCCGGTCGCCTGGTGCACCGACCCCGCACCCTGCTCGGCCGAGGGCGACGGCTGTCCGCCAGGCGCCGCGGGCTGCTGGACACCCTCGGCCGCGTCCTGGGCCGTGCCGAGGCCCTGCACCGGCGAGCCCTCCGCCGGCTGCTGCTGCACCGGGCCGCGCTGGCCGGCGCGGGGGCGCTGGGCCGCGGCCTGGCGGCGCCCGCGGGTCACGCCCTGCTGGAAGCTGCTCAATCGGCCGCGGACGTCGGCCGGGTCGCGGACCGGGAGGTCCGGGCGGGGGGCCGGCTTCGGGGTCGCCGCCGGGGACGGTGGCGTGGCGCTTCCCGGGAGCAGCTGCTCGCCGCGGCGGCGGCGCGGGAGGCCCGCGTCCGTGAACGCCGTCGGCTCGGCCTTCGTGCGCTCCTGGACCGTGCGGAAGTTCTCGTCGCTCGCGAAGTCCCAGCTGCGGCGCTCCTCCGGCGGGACCTCCTGCGCCGCGGCCGCCGGTTCTTCCTCCGAACCGGCCGGCTTGTCCTCGCGGAACCACGCCGACAGCATCTCGTCGAAGATCGGCGTCGTCTCGGACCGGTCCGGGGCCGGGGCCGGCGGGGGCGGCTCCGAGCCCGCCGTCGCCTCCTGCCACCAGTCGCTGAGCGTCGTCTCGTTGGCCGTGAACAGGTCCTTGCCCGCCGGCAGGTCGTCGCTCCGGGGCGGCTGCTGCGGCAGCGGCAGCACCGCGGGCACCGGCGGGAGGGCCGGGCGCTGCGGCGGGACGTCGCCGTCCTTCTCGATCGGGGCGAACAGGGCCGTCCCGGAGATCTCCAGGTCCGACGGCGGCCGCCCGCCGGACAGCCCGGCGAGGTCGCTCGCCGACGGCCACCGCTCCTCGCCCATCGCCGGCTGCTGCGGCACCACCGGCCGCGGGCGGTTCGCGCCGTTGACCGGGCGGCGCGGCAGCTGGTTGCCCGCCGCCGGGCTCGCCGGGTGCTGCTGCAGGGCGCCGATCGGGCCGGTCACCGGGCCGTCGGTCACCGGCATCACCAGCTCCGCCGGGACCACGACGGTGGCGCGGACGCCGACGATGTCCTTGCCGCCGTGCAACGACACCCCGATCCGGTGGCGGCTCGCCAGCCTGCCGACGACGAACAGGCCCATCCGCCTCGACGTCACCAGGTCGACCGAGCCGGCCTCGGTCAGCCGGGTGTTGGCCTCGATGACCTCGCACTCGTTCATCCCGATGCCCTTGTCCAGGATGTCGATGTGGAGCGAGCCGTCCTCGCCCAGCCGCGACGCCACGGTGACCGTGGTCTCCGGCGCGGAGAACGCCGCGGCGTTGTCCAGCAGCTCGGCGACCAGGCGCATCAGGTCGCTCGCCGCGTAGCCGACGATCCGGGCCGGGGGCGGCGGCTGCACCTGGACGCGCTGGTACTGCTCGATCTCCGACACCGCCGCGCGCAGCATGTCGGTGGTGCCGACCGGCTTCCCGGACCGGCGGCCCGGCTCGGCGCCGGACAGCACCATCAGGTTCTCGTTGTTGCGCCGCATCCGGGTGGCGAGGTGGTCGAGCTGGAACAGCGTCGCCAGCTGGTCGGCGTCCTCCTCGTCCCGCTCGAGCTGCTCGATCAGCTGCAGCTGCCGCTGCACCAGGCTCTGGCTGCGCCGCGACAGGTTGACGAACACGCTGCCGTAGCCGGTGCGCATCGCGGCCTGCTCGGTCGCCAGCCGCAGCGCCTGGTGGTGCACCTTGTCGAACGCCCGAGCCACCTCGCCGACCTCGTCGTCGGTGTGCACCGGGACCGGCCGGACGTCGGTGCCCTGCGCGCGGCCCTCCTGGATGTTGCGGACCGCTTCCGGCAGGGCGGTCTCGGCGACGTCGAGGGCGCTGCGGCGCAGCACCTTCAGCGAGCGCAGCAGCTGCCGGGTGATGAGGAAGACGACCGCGACGGCCAGCACCATCGCGGCGAACAGCAGCACCGCGAGCAGCCCGGCGCCGCTGCTGGCCTGGTCGACCAGGTCCGCCGCGGTCTGCGACGCCGACGCGCCGAGCCGGTCGGAGATCGAGCCGATCTGCGTGCGCATCGCCGCGGAGGCGGTGGTCCAGTCCGCGGCCGGCAGCGCGCGGAACGCGTCGTCGACCTGGCCGCTCTGCGCGTTCAGCACGGTTTCGACCATGCGGGCCCGGTTCTGCGCCTGGGTGCCCTCGGCGATCGCCGCGAAGTCGCGCTGCAGCGTGTCGCCCGCCGCGGAGCGGAAGTCGACGAGCCGGTCGGCGAGCCGCAGCTCGGCGGCGCGCAGGGTGGCCAGCTCGCTCGGCGTCAGCCCGGCCCGGCCGATGCCGTAGGAGACGAGGGCCTGGCTGAGCGACACCTGCTCGCCGGCGACCAGCAGTTCGTGCAGCCCGGCGGGCAGGCCGCCGAGGGTGCCGTCGCCGGCGCCCGCGGTGGCCGCGGTGTCGAGGCTGATCAACGACCCGGTGAGCGCGGAGTACGCCGTGATGGCCTGGCCGGGGTCGAGCTGGCCGGCGTCGACCTGGCGGCGCAGGAAGGCGAGGTTGCCGACCTGGGCGGAAGCGGTGCCCGCGGCCCCGGAGACACCGGGCTCGGCTTCGGACGCGCGGGCCTGCTCCGCGGTGAACGGGCCGGTCGCGGCGTCGGTCGCCTTGCGCGCGGCGGCCAGCTCGGGGGTGCCGCCGACGGTGCCCTCGGTCAGCATCGCCGCGGTGACCGTGCGCTCCTGCTGGAGGGCGGCGGTCAGGCTGCGCACCCCGCCGCCGAGCGCGACGAGCCGGTCGAGCCGCTGGTACTCGTCCGAGCGGCCGACCTGCGCGGCGATCGTCGCGACGCCCAGGACGAGCGCGAGGACGATGGGCACGACCGTGACGGCCGAAAGCTTGACGGGCAGGCTCCAGTCGCGCCACTGCACCAGCGCGCGCCACACGGCCTTCCCCTTGGACCGCCGGGGCGCTCGGCCGAGCAGTTCCCCGACGGGCACCTGACCTTCTCCTGCAACGGTCACGTGAGTGACTCCCTGTCCGGCGTCATGGATCCGCGTCGGCGGCGCGGCGTCCCGGATCGCGACGGGTTCCCGGACGGCTGTGCCGTCCCCACCCTGCCGCTTCCCCGGCGCCCTCGCTCGTCCCCGGCCGCCCCGCTGTCCGCGCGCCCGTCGCCGGGCAGGCACCGCAGCGTCCCGTGCCCGGGACTATGCACGTGCATGTCGCAAGTTGCGTTGTGCACGGGGATCGAGATCAACTTTATCGGTGCCAATCGATCGCTGCGGTCAGCTGGGCCAAAGAATCGTACCCCCGGAGTCCTGCCGGTCAATTGTGTTCCCCACTCGGGCGCTGACCTGCGAAAAGTGCTTTCGCGACCGACCACCGGCGTGGACATTCCGCTCCCCCGATCCCCGAAGAGGGAATTCCGGTTACCGGACTGCGGGCCCCTCGCATCCGGCCGTCACCCGATTAGCCCAGACAGGGTAGCAGCATCCCTCGGTCGATCTACACTGCGTACCACCAACGGGTGGGTCAAGTCTCAAGATGTGCCCGATGTTGTGGCGTTGCGCGTTCCCCGGCCTCGACCTGGTGATTTCTTTCGAAACCCTACGCTGACCAGTGGATCTTCGCCGCCCCTCCACTGCTCCGAAACACCCGCGAGCAGGATCAAGCCCGCGATCTGGCTACTTTCGGTGATCGGCCCAGCGAGACGACCAGCGCCATTCCCCCGTTTGCCGCAGTCCGCTTGGCTCTCGACAACGTCGCGTCACAATTCTTTTCGGCATTACGGGCGTTCTCCGCAGTGCGTTCTCGCCGGTCACCCATTCGACGCGATCGACGGGAAACCGAATACCGCCGTCCGGACCGACCGGACGGTCCGGGCGCCTTCACCTACCGCCGGATGGCGTAGTTACGATGTGCCCTCGCAGTCCGCAAGGGCGGCCCGGCGCCCTGCTCGCAGGCGCCCGGGGCCCGCCGCCACGGAGGCACCTGCCGGAGGCACCCATGTACGACGTAGCGCGGCCCACGCCGGGCAACGCCCTCGAGGAGACGAGCCGGATCCCGGTCCTGCCCGCCGGGCCCGACCCCGCCGGGGGCCTGCCCCGCCGGTCCGCCGCCCCCTCGGGCCCCGACTACACCGCGATCCAGGCCAGCCCGGAGTTCGTCTCGCTGCGCCGCCGGTTCCGCTGGTTCGTCTTCCCGCTGAGCTTCGCCTTCTTCGCCTGGTACATGACGTACGTACTGCTGGCCGCGTACGCGCACGACTTCATGAGCCGCAAGGTCTTCGGCCAGGTCAACGTGGCCATCCTGCTCGGCCTCGGCCAGTTCGTCAGCACCGCGCTGATCACCTGGCTCTACCTGCGCTACGCGCGCCGACGGCTCGACCCGCGAGTCGCCGAACTCCGGGCCCACGCGGGCCTGGCGGAAGGGAAGCGCCGATGACCGCGCTCGCGGCGGGCGGCCTGACCGCCAGCGACCCTGTCGTCAACACGGTGGTGTTCGCCCTCTTCGTGGCGATCACGCTGTACGTCGTCTACCGGGCCGGCAGCCGGAACTCCTCGACGTCGGACTACTACGCCGCGGGCAGCGCCTTCACCGGCCGCCAGAACGGCATCGCGCTCTCCGGCGACTTCCTCTCGGCGGCGTCGTTCCTCGGCATCGCGGGCGCGATCGCCGTCCACGGCTACGACGGCTTCCTCTACTCCATCGGCTTCCTGGTCGCCTGGCTGGTCGACCTGCTGCTGATCGCCGAACTGCTGCGCAACACCGGCCGGTTCACGATGGGCGACGTCATCAGCTTCCGGATGAACCAGCGCCCGGTCCGGGCCGCGGCGGCGACGTCGACGCTGGTGATCTCGCTGTTCTACATGCTGGCGCAGATGGCGGGCGCCGGCGGCCTGGTCGCCCTGCTGCTCGACATCCACACCCGGCTCGGGCAGGCGCTGGTGATCGGCGTGGTCGGCCTGGTCATGGTCGTCTACGTGCTGGTCGGCGGTATGAAGGGCACCACCTGGGTGCAGATCATCAAGGCCGGCGTGCTGATGCTCGCCGTGGTGCTGATGGCGGTGTTCCTGTTCGGCAAGTACGGCTTCAGCTTCTCGAACCTGCTGTCCGCGGCGACCGAGAAGAGCCCGCTGGGCGAGCACCTGCTCGAACCGGGCGGGTCCTACGGCAAGGACGACACCACCAAGCTCGACTTCGTGTCGCTCGCGCTGGCCCTGGTGCTCGGCCTGTCTTCGCTCCCCCACCTCCTGATGCGCTTCTACACCGTGCCGAACTCCCTGGAGGCGCGCCGCTCGGTCGTCTGGGCGACGGTGTGCATGCTCATCTTCTACGTCTGCACGCTGGTGATCGGCTTCGGCGCGGCCGCACTGGTCGGCTCGGACGAGATCAAGAGCGCCCCGGGCGGGGAGAACTCGGCGGCGCCGCTGCTTGCGCTGCACATCGGCGGGACGCTGCTGCTGGGCGTGATCGCCGCGGTGGCGTTCGCGACGATCCTGGCGGTGGTGGCCGGGCTGACGATCACCGCGTCGGCGTCGTTCGCCCACGACGTCTACGCGAACATCTTCAAGCGGGGCAAGGCCGAACCGGCCGACGAGGTCCGGGTGGCCCGGATGACCGCGATCGCGGTCGGCGCGCTGGCCATCGTCGGCGGGGTGCTGGCGAACGGGCAGAACGTCGCGTTCCTGGTGGCGCTGGCGTTCGCGGTGGCGGCGTCGGCCAACCTGTCGACGCTGCTGTATTCGTTGTTCTGGAAGAGGTTCAACACCGCCGGCACGCTGTGGGGCATGTACGGCGGCCTGATCGCGTGCCTGCTGCTGGTGCTGTTCTCGCCGGTCGTCTCGGGTGCCCCGGACTCGATCTTCAAGAGCATCGACTTCGCCTGGTTCCCGCTGAAGAACCCGGGCCTGGTGTCCATCCCGTTCTCGTTCCTCTGCGGCTTCGTCGGGACGCTGGTGGGCCGGCCGAAGGCGGACGCGGAGAAGCAGGCGGAGATGGAAGTCCGGTCGATGACCGGCATCGGCAGCTGATCCCCCGGGACGGCCTGCGTCAGGCGCGCAGGCCGTCCAGGATCACGTTCAGCACGCGCTTGCCGTCCTCCGGGCTGCAGTTGCGCACCGCCATCCCGGCGCCGTGGCCGAGCCGCAGCACGTCCGCGCCGACGACGTCCGGGCGCACCAGCCCGGCCTCCTGCGCGGCTTCGACGAGCACTCCGGTCGCTTCGCGAAGCCGCTTCTGGCAGTACTGGAAGGTCTCCGAGCCGGAGTCGATGGACTCCTTGAGGATCGTCGCCAGCTTGTGCCGCTCGACGACCCAGGTCACCTGGGCGAGCAGCCACGCCTCCAGGGCCTCCCACGGCGGCAGTTCGTCGTGCAGGACGAACGCGCGGTCGGCGAGCACCGTGATCTCCTCGCGGTAGACCGCTTCGAACAGCTTCTCCCGGGTCGGGAAGTGCCGGTAGAGGGTGCCCGCGCCGACGCCGGCCTTCTTGGCGACGTCGTCCAGCGGCACGTCGGCGCCGTGGGTGGTGAAGAGGTCCTTGGCCGTCGCGACGATGCGCTCGTAGTTGCGTCGCGCGTCCGCCCGCATCGGACGCTCACCCGCCTCGGGCATCCCGGCCTCCTCGCCACTCAACCGGAGAGATTCTCCGAATTCACTTGCGCATCCGGAGACACTCTCCATATTATCGGATCACACCAAGTGGAGAAACTCTCCGCTTCTTCTCTTACTCCTTGGGGGAGTATTCCTTGTCGCACCAAACGCTCGACCGCGCGCCCACGCCGGCGCCGCCCCGGCACCGCGGGCTGGTCCTCGCGATCATCCTGACCTGCCAGCTCATGCTCGTCCTCGATGCGACGGTGATCAACGTCGCGCTCCCGCGCATCCAGGCCGACCTCGGCTTCACCCCCACCGGCCTGTCCTGGGTGATGACGGCCTACAGCCTGGTCTTCGGCGGCCTGCTGCTGCTCGGCGGCCGGGCCGGCGACCTGTTCGGACGGCGGCGGATGTTCGTCGCGGGCACCGCCGTGTTCACGGTGGCCTCGCTGGCCGGCGGCCTCGCCGACTCGGCCGCGCTGCTCATCGCCGCCCGCGCGTTGCAGGGCGTCGGCGCCGCCATGGCGGGTCCGAGCACCCTGGCGTTGATCACGACGACGTTCACCGAAGCCAAGGCCCGCGTCCGCGCGCTGGCGCTGTTCTCGGCGATGTCGAGCGGCGGCTTCGCGATCGGCCTGATCGTCGGCGGCCTGCTGACGGAGTGGATCTCGTGGCGCGCGGCGCTGTTCATCAACGTCCCGTTCGGGCTGGCGATCGCCCTGCTCGCTCCGCGGTTCGTGGCCGAGCCCGAACGCCGCCGCGCCCACCTGGACCTGCCCGGCGCGGTCACCGGCACCCTCGGCGTCGGCGCGCTGGTGTTCGCCTTCACCCACGCCGCGTCCGACGGCTGGGGCAACGCGGTGACGCTCGGCTCGCTCGCCGGCGGCCTGGTCCTGCTCGCCGGGTTCGTCGCCATCGAAGCCCGCACCGCCACACCGCTGGTCCCGCTGCGGCTGTTCGCCGACCGCAACCGCAGCGCGGCCTACGTGAACTTCTTCCTCGGCCCGATGGCGATGATGTCGATGTTCTTCTTCCTGACGCAGTTCATGCAGGACATCCGGCACTACGCCGCGCTGGCCACCGGGTTCGCGTTCCTGCCGATGGCGGCGCTGATCTTCACGATGAGCCGGCTCGTGCCGCGGCTGCTCCCCCGCTACGGGCCGAAGCCGCTGACGATCACCGGGTCGCTGCTGATCGTCGCCGGCGTCGGCTGGCTCGCGCTGCTCACCACCGGGAGCGCGTACTTCCCGGCGTTGCTGGGCCCGCTGCTGCTGGTGGGGCTCGGCGTCGGGCTGGCGTTCGCGCCGCTGAACGTGATCGTGATGGCCACCGTGCCGGCCGAGGACGCGGGCGCCGCGGGCGGCGTGCTGCAGACGATGCAGCAGGTCGGCAGCACGCTCGGGCTGGGCATCCTGATCACGGTGTTCGGCTCGGTCACCCGCTCGGCGGGCACGACCGGAGCTCAGCTCACGGTCGACGGCATGACGGCGGCGTTCGCGACGGCCGCCCTGGTCGCGGCCGGCTCGGTGCTGGTGGCGCTGACGTTCCGCCGGGTTACAGCTTCTGCCCGGCCTTGACCTTGTGCGTCACCCGGCGCTCGACGAGGAACGAGACGAACGGGACGCAGCCGGCCAGCAGCACGAGCACGGTGCCCTTGATCGACCAGCGGGCCTTGATCGCCAGGTCGATGGTGAGCACCAGGTAGATCATGTAGAGGACGCCGTGGATCGGCGAGTAGACCGCGGACGGCGTCGGGTTGTCGAAGCCGTAGCGCAGCACCATGACGAAGCAGAGGCCGAGCAGGCCCACACCGGTGACGTAGGCGGCGGTGCGGAACCGGACCAGGGGGCCGGCGAGCGGCACGGCGGTCCGGGCGCCTTCGGTGCTGGTGGTCATCGGGGTCGTCCTCACTCTGCGGTCTGCTCGTCGCGAGCGTGCAGCTCGCGAAGGTAACGGTTGTACGCAGCCAGTTCCTCGTCCTCGTCCGTGACCTGGGTGTCCGGACGGGGACGCGGAGCGGGCACCTCGGGTTTCACCGCGGCCTTCGGCGTCTCGTCCGCGGTGCCGTCGGCTTCGGCCTTCAGCCGGAGCCGGCGGATCCGCCAGAACATGAAGGCGGGGAAGAGCCCGAACAGCGGCCACTGCAGGACGTAGCCGAGGTTCTGGAAGGTGCCGTTGGCCGACGTGAAGCGGTCCCACTGCCACCAGGCGAGCCCACAGCAGACGAGCAGGCTCACCAGGCAGGCCGCGACGATCGCGATCCGGCGTCCCCAGGGGGAGGCGGTCTCGGAGGCTGGCACGCTTCGACGCTAGCACTGGCCCGCTGAGAGACGTCGCGCGGTCGCGGACGAGGTGGCCGGGCTCTCAGCCCTGCTTGCGCGCCGCCTGGGCAGCCTTCGCGTACCCATCGGCCAGGCCGAACACCTTCTGCGCGTACTCCGTCGAATTGTTGTACGACAGGATCCCCGCCCACCACCCGCTCGGAGCGGCCATGTCCCGGCCGCCCGCGCACAGGTACCGCGCCGCGGCCAGGGCGGCGTCGTCGATCTGCTGGGGGTCGCCGAGGCCGTCACCGTTGCCGTCCGAGGCCCACTTGCGCCACGTTCCCGGGATGAACTGCATCGGGCCCACCGCCCGGTCGACCCCGGCGTCGCCGTCGTAGCGGCCGCCGTCCGTGTCGCCGATGGCCTGGACCCCCGCCGAGCCGTCGAGCGGGACGCCGATGATCGGCTTGGACGGGCGGCCGTCCGCGCCGAGGACCGCGCCCGCGTACTGGCCGTGGTTGGACTCGATGCGGCCGATGCCCGCGAGCGTGGCCCACGAGATCTTGCAGCCCGGCTGGTCCGCGCGCATCGCCAGCTCGGCGTTGCCGTACGCCTGCAGGGCGCGCGCCGGGACACCGGTGGCCGCCGCGACCTGGGCGGCCCACTGGGAAAGCGTGGCCGGGCCCGACTCGCGTGGGTGGGCCTGCTGGGGCGACGTCTGCTGCTCGGCACCGCCCGCCACCGCACCACCGGCCGGGGCGACCGAGCCCGGACGGACGTCGGCCGCCTTGACCTGCAACGCGGGGATTTCGGTGGTGGTCGGGCTCGCCTCGGGCGTCGAGGCGCGGGTCACCAGCCAGATCCCGCCGCCGGCCACGGCCAGCACGGCGAGGACCACGAGCAGCCGGGTGAGCACGGCCACGCCCGGAGAGCGCGGGGCCGGTGGGGCGGGAACGGCTTCCTCGGCGTCGGCGCCGATCGGGTCGTCCTCGGTCTTTCCGGTCCTGGTGCGCACGAAACTCCGGTCCTCCAGCGTGATGTCGACGAACTGTCAACGAGCCCGCGCAGGTTAGCGTTACGCGGGCCGTCGCCATCGTCTCACCACGCCGGGTCACCCGGCCGAGTGGAAACCGTCTCGTCAGGCGGATTTCTGCTGCCGCGCGAGGCGCGCGACGCACCAGGCCGGGGCGCTGCCGCGGCGCAGGTGCTGCAAGACGGTCATCGGCCCGAGCCGGCGGCTCAGGTCGGACGGCGCGAGACCGGCCGCCCGGTAGTCGAGGGCCCGCTGGTCGAGCGGGCTGATGCCGGCGTCCCACCACTCCTCGGCCTCGGCGACGCCGCCGACCATCTGCCACCAGCCCGCGGCGGCGGTGAGGAGTTCTTCGGGCACCTCCGGCAGCCGGCTGCGCATCGCGGCGAGGTAGCCGGGGTCGGCCGACTCCACCGGGACGAACCGCGACTGCCCGGTCCGGGCGCGCTGGCCGGGGATGCCCGGGGCCTGCGCGGGTGCGTCGGCCAGCCACGCGGAAGCGATGCGGTCGACCTCCTGCTCCTCGGGAGTCCTCTCGCGCTCGGCGGCCCACTGCCGGATCAACGCGTCCACTCCGGGATCTCCGGTCATCCCTGCCTCCTTGTAGGTCCCCGACGGACAGGCCCTGACACCTGTCCCACGCGGTGGTGCCGCACGCACCAACCTGCACCTTGCTGAGTGGAAACTGCCTGCGTACCGGGGTTCTCCGGGGGGATGGCGAACCACCCGATCACGCAATGTGAGCACCGTAGGGCCGGGGTGGTCGTCTTCGCCAGACCCCGGGTGGTACGAATTCGACGACCTGCGCGTTTTCGGCCGCAATCCACCCGGATGGTCGAGTGTTCGAGTCCGAAATCCGAGATTGGTGACACTGGGTGATTTACCGTCCGTTAACACGCACGGTAATCACCGGTACCGCCCTGGCGGCGCCGGTACCGGGGAGTAGCAGGTCAGGAGAAGAGGGCCCGGAAGAACGTGACGATCGCTTCGGCGCCGTCCTTGAGCCAGCCGAGCACGCGGTGCACGAAGTCGGCGGACTGGGTGGGCTGGGTGATCAGGAGGAAGAGCACGAGCGCGACCACGCCCACGATGAGGATCTTCTTGACGCCGCCCGACATGCGCTTCCTCCCCGGCTCGCCGTCCCCGTCCTGGGAGTGGCCACCCCAATACTGTAGGGAAGGCGTGCGTGGAAGACACCTCGATCACCCCAGGAGCGGCCATGTCCCCGAATGTGCTGGTGCGGCGGGACGGGCCGGTGACGACGATCACCATCGACCGCCCGGCGGCGCGCAACGCCGTCGACGGGCCCACGGCGGCGGAGCTGGCCGACGCCTTCCGCGCGTTCGACGCCGACCCGGACGCGGCCGTCGCGGTGCTGACCGGAGCCGGCGGCGCGTTCTGCGCGGGGGCCGATCTCAAGGCGATCGGCACCGACCGGATGAACCGCACTCACCCGGACGGGGACGGCCCGATGGGACCGACCCGGATGACCCTCGGCAAGCCGGTCATCGCGGCGGTGCACGGGCCGGCCGTCGCGGGCGGGCTCGAGCTGGCGCTGTGGTGCGACCTGCGGGTCGCGGACGCGACGGCGGTGTTCGGCGTGTTCTGCCGCCGCTGGGGCGTCCCGCTGATCGACGGCGGGACGGTCCGGCTGCCGCGCCTGATCGGCCAGTCCCGCGCGATGGACCTGATCCTGACGGGCCGGCCGGTCGACGCTTCGGAAGCCTTCGAGATCGGCCTGGCCAACCGGCTGGTCCCCGCGGGCGAGGCCGTTTCCGCGGCGCAGGAGCTGGCCCGGCAGCTCGCGGCGTTCCCCCAGGCCTGCCTGCGCGGCGACCGCCGTTCGGCACTGGCCCAGTGGGGCGAGTCCGAACAGGACGCGCTGACAGCGGAGTTCGCCGCGGCCATGGGCCCGGGCATCCTGGCGACGGAGGCAGTCGAGGGCGCCGCCCGCTTCGCCGGCGGCGAAGGCCGCCACGGCACCTTCACGTGACCAAAGGGTCGACTCGCGTGATTGAGGAGTCAACTCATGGAGTTGCCCCCTGGGGCCGGACACCTTGATTCCAGACAGTGGTCTGGAGGGAGGATGTCCCGATGTCCCGCAGGTCGAAGTACCCGGAGCAGTTCCGTCGCGACGCGATCGAGCTGGTCAACTCGAGTGACCGGCCATTACGGCAGATCGCCCGGGAGCTGGGGGTCAACCACGAGACCCTGCGCTCGTGGGTGAACACCGCCAAGCAGGCCAGCGAAGCCGGACCGGTGGAGGACCCGGCGGTGACCGATGAGGTGACGCGGTTGCGCAAGCAGGTCGCTGAGCTGCAGAAAGAGAAGGAGATCCTGCGGAAAGCGGCCGCCTATTTTGCGCGCGAGATGGATCGATGATCTACCGCTACCGGTTCATCTCCGAACACCGCACCGCGTTCGGTGTGAAGCGGTTGTGCCAGGTCCTGGGCTTGCGCCGGCAGGGCTTCCACGAATGGGTCGCCGCCGAGACGGCCCGGGCAGCACGGGCGGAAGCCGAGGGTGAGCTGGTCCGGCTGATCACCGAAATCCACGCCGAACACCGGGGTGCCTACGGCGTCCCCCGGATCACCGCCCAGCTGCACCGCCGCGGGATCGTGGTGAACCACAAGCGGGTCGAGCGGCTGATGCGCGAACATGGGCTGGCCGGGATCACCCGCCGCAAACGCCGAGCGTTGACCCGGCCCGCGGCCGGCCCGGTCACCCCGGTCGGTGATCTGATCCGCCGCGACTTCACCGCCACCGCCCCCGGGCAACGCATGGTCGGGGACATCACCTGCCTGCCCACCTTCGAAGGCTGGCTCTACCTGGCCACCGTCATCGACCTGCACACCCGCGAAATCATCGGCCACGCCATGGCCGACCACATGCGCACCGACCTCGTCTGCGACGCGATCGACCTCGCCACCGCCCGCGGCCTCATCCAGCCCGACGCGGTATTTCATTCCGACCGCGGCGTCCAATACACCTCCGGCCAGTTCCGCGCCGCCCTTGCCGAACACCGGATCCGCCCGTCGGTGGGGCGCGTCGGGTCCTGCTACGACAACGCCGTCGCCGAAGCCTTCTTCGCCACGCTCAAGACCGAGATCGGCACGTCGATCTGGCGGACCCGCGCCCAGGCCCGCCAGGACGTGTTCACCTGGCTGCGCTACTACAACCACCACCGGCTGCACTCCACCAACGGCCACAACACCCCAGCCGAAACCCGAACCAACTATCGTCAGGCCCCGGCTGCCTGAAAACCCCGTGTCCGCCTCACCGGGGCAACTCCACACGCGTGATTCGAGGGTCGACACGCGTGATTGAAGGGTCGACACGGCCGGGCCCGCGGGTTTCGCCGTGTCGACCTCCGGATCACGCGTGTCGACTCCCGAATCACGCGTGTCGACTCCCGAATCACGCGTGTCGACCCTTGGATCACGCGTGTCGACCCTTGGATCACGGGTGTTGACCTCTCGGTCACGGGTGGTGCCTCTAGCGAGCTATCTTGCGCGAAGCCGTGCCGGTTCCGGTCAAGCGGCCGATAAGGTCTCCGGATGGATGACGACGGGGCCGGGGTCGAGCTGCGGCCGGTGGCCGAAAGCGACCTCGGGCTGCTGGAACAGCTGACCAACGATCCCGTCGCCGCCGGGGAGCACCAGTGGTTCGGCTGGCACGATCCCGGCTACCTGCGCCGCCGGTGGCTGGAGACCGGGATGCTCACCGCCGAGACCGGGATGCTCGTGCCGACGCTCGGCGGCCGCGTCCTCGGGCTCGTCTCCTGGCACCGGACCCGCACCGGGCCGACGTCCTACTGCTGGAACATGGGTCTCGTCCTGGCGCCGGAGGCACGCGGCCACGGCTACGGCACCGAGGCCCAGCGCCTGCTCGTCGACTACCTCTTCGCGCACACCCAGCTCAACCGGGTCGAAGCGACGACCGAGACCGGCAACCGCGCCGAACAGCGCTCGCTCGAGAAAGCCGGCTTCACCCGCGAAGGCGTGCTTCGCGGCTACGGCTTCCGGGACGGCGAGTGGCGCGACCACGTCGTCTACGCGGTCGTACGCTCCGACCTGGCGAAGAGCTAGGCGATCACCCCCGCCGCGCGCAGGGCGTCGAGGTCGGTGACGCCCAGTTCGGCGAGCACGGCTTCGGTGTCGGATCCCTTGGCGCGCGGGGCTTCCGGCGTCGACGGCGGGGTCCGGTCGAACCGCGGCGCCGGCGCCGGCTGGACCATGCCGCCGATCTCGACGAACGTGCCGCGCGCCGCGTTGTGCGGGTGCGACGCCGCTTCCGACGGCGACAGCACCGGTGTCAGGCACGCGTCGGTGCCGGACGCGCGCGCCACGAGCTCGTCGCGCGTGTGCTTGGCGATCGCGCCCGCCACGATCTCGCGCAGCCGCGGCCACTGCGTCTTGTCGATGTGCAGCGGCAGCTCCGCCGGGTCCAGCTCCAGGACCTTGACCAGCTCGCCCCAGAACCGCATCTCGATCGCGCCGACGGCGACGTACTTGCCGTCCGCGGTCTCGTACGTGTCGTAGAACGGCGCGCCGCCGTCGAGCATGTTCTCGCCACGCTCCTCCGACCAGAGCCCGGCCGCCTTGATGCCGTGCAGGCTGGTGGTGAGCAGCGCCGCACCGTCGACCATCGACGCGTCGACGACCTGGCCGCGGCCGGACGTGTTCCGCTCGTACAGCGCGGCCAGGACGCCCATCGCGAGCAGCAGCCCGCCGCCGCCGAAGTCGCCGACGAGGTTGAGCGGCGGCACCGGCCGCTCGCCCGCGCGCCCGATCGGCTCCAGCGCACCGGCGATGCCGATGTAGTTGATGTCGTGCCCGGCCGCCGTGGCCAGCGGCCCGTCCTGGCCCCAGCCGGTCATCCGGCCGTAGACCAGCCGCGGGTTCCGGGCGTGCACGACGTCGGGGCCGAGCCCGATCCGTTCGGCGACACCGGGGCGGAAGCCCTCGATGAGGACGTCGGCCGTGTCGCACAGCTTCAGCACCAGCTCGACGCCTTCGGGCGTCTTGGTGTTGATGCCGACCGACCGGCGGCCGCGGGCGAGCGGGTCGGTCTGGATGCCGAGCACGTCCTCCCCCGGCTGCGCGCGGTCGACGCGGACGACGTCGGCGCCGAGGTCGGCGAGGATCATCGTGGCGAAGGGCCCGGGCGCGAGACCCGCGAGCTCCACCACCTTCAGGCCGCCGAGCGGACCTGCCTTCATGAGCGGGACCCTTTCAGAGCGAGCGGGAGATGATTTCCTTCATGATTTCGCTGGTGCCACCGAAGATCCGGGAGATGCGGACGTCGGCCCAGGCACGCGCGATCGGGTACTCGGTCATGTAGCCGTAGCCGCCGAAGAGCTGCACGCAGTCGTCGATCACCTTGTTGACGCGCTCGGTGGTCCACAGCTTCGCCATCGCCGCGCCCTGGACGTCCAGTTCACCGCGCAGGTGGCGTTCGATGCACTGGTCGAGGAACGCGCGTGCCACCGCGGCCTCGGTCGCCGCCTCGGCGAGGGTGAACTTGGTGTTCTGGAAGGAGAAGATCGGCCGGCCGAACGCCGTGCGCTCCTTGGTGTACTCGAGCGTGAGGTCGACCGCCGCCTCCAGCCCGGCCACCGCGGTGACGGCGATGATCAGCCGCTCCTGCGGCAGCTGCAGCATCAGCTGGAAGAAACCCTGGCCCTCGGCGTCGCCGAGGAGGTTGGCGGCCGGCACGCGGACGTCGTCGAAGAACAGCTCGGCGGTGTCCTGGCCCTTGAGCCCCACCTTGTCGAGGACGCGGCCGCGGCGGAAGCCCGGCGTGTCCGTCTCGACCACGATCAGCGAGACGCCCTGCGCGCCCGCGTCCGGGTCGGTCTTCACCGCGACGACCACGAGGCCGGCGTGCAGGCCGTTGGTGATGAAGGTCTTGGCGCCGTTGATGACGTAGTGGTCGCCGTCGCGGACCGCGCGCGTCTTGATGCCCTGCAGGTCGGAGCCGGTGCCGGGCTCGGTCATCGCGATCGCGCCGACCATCTCGCCGCTGGCCAGCTTCGGCAGCCACTCGCGCTTCTTCTCTTCCGAGGCGTAGGCGAGCAGGTAGTGCGCGACGATTCCATTGTGGACGGTGACGCCCCACGCGCTGTCCCCGGCCCGCGCCTGCTCTTCGTAGAGGACGGCTTCGTGCGCGAAGGTGCCGCCGCCTCCGCCGTACTCCTCGGGGATGGACAGGCAGAGCAGGCCGACCTCGCCCGCCTTCGTCCACAGCTCGCGGTCGACCTTCTTCTCCGCCGCCCAGCGCTCCTGGTGCGGGACGGCTTCCTTCTGCAGGAAGGACCGCGCGAGTTCGCGGAGGTCATCGAGCTCGGTCGTGCTCCACGAGCTCTTCGGCAGTTGCAGTGGCACGGGACCCTCCTGCTGGAAAACATTCCGATCAGCATGTAAGTTCTGATCGGAATGTACATCCGTACCGGCCCGTAGGTAAAGGTGGGAGGCCGCGGTGACCGAGACGACGCACCGGACCCAGGCGCAGCGGCGCGAGCAGACCCGCACCGCGCTGCTCGACGCGACCATCGACTGCCTGGTCGAGGTCGGCTACGCGCGCACGTCGGTGCAGGAGATCTGCGCCCGCGCGGGCGTGTCGAAGGGCGCGGTGCAGCACCACTTCACCGCGAAGGCCGAGCTGATGGCGGCCGCGGTCGAGCACCTGACGACGAAGCTGCGCCGCCAGCTCGCGGCGTCGCTGGACGAGCTGCCCGGCGGCGGCAGCGGGGTCGCCGCGGCCATCGACCTGCTGTGGGCCGGCTACTCCGGCACGCTCTCGACCGCCGTCACCGAGCTCTGGGTCGCCGCCCGCACCGATCCCGAGCTGCGCGCGGCCATCCGCCCGGTCGACCGCGCGCTCGGCCGCGCCACGCTCGAGCACGTCACGCAGGTCGCCGGCGAACTCCCGCCGGAACGCGCGGAAATGCTGTTCTGGCTCACCGTGAACCTCACCCGCGGGCTGGCGCTGGACGCCGAGCTCGGCGGCGACCCGAACCGGCGCCGGCAGCTGCTGGACGAGTGGAAGCGCATCGCCGTCCTGCTCTACCAGGACGCCACCGCTGCGCCGAGCTGACCAGCGCGGCACCACCAGGGCGCTTTGCCCCTTATCCCGCAGGCGATTTCGTGGTCCAATCCCCTCCGAACGAGGGGAGTTCCGATGACCGCCGCCCCGTACCCGTACCCCTACGGACCGCCGTCCGCACAGCCGCCGGCCGATCCGGGTGCCGTCTTCCGGCTGTTCGCCGCGATCCTCGGCATCCTCGCCGCGGCGCTGGTGATCACCGGGTCGTTCCTGCCGCAGACGTCGTTCGAGCAGGTGGTGGACGGCAAGACCGAGAGCAGCCAGACGATCAGCGCCTGGTCGCGCTCGTTCGCCGTCGAACCCGGCGAGGAAGCGAAGAAGTTCTACGAGCAGACGCACGTCGCCCGGTACGGCATCCCGCTGACCGCCGCCTCGGTCGTGCTGCTGGCCGGGGCCGGGCTGGCGTTGGCCGGCGCGCGCCGCTCCGCGAAGCCCGGCGTGCGCTCGGCCGCCCGGACGGCCCTGGTGGCGGGCGCCGCCGGGGTGACCGCGGCGGTGTGGATGCTCGGCATGGACGTCTCGGCGACGTTGAGCTACGAGTCCGACGAAGGGACGGTCAAGTCCCACTACCTGACCGGGATCGGGTTCTGGCTGCTGATCGGCGGCGGGATCGTCGCCCTGCTGGCGCTGGTGTCCGCGGCACTGGCCGGGCGGCAGGCACCCGCCGCGGCCCCGGCCGGGCCGCCGCCGGGGCCGTACCAGCAGCCGTCGAGGCCGTACCCGGTGCCGCCGCAGCAGTTCGCGCAGCCGTACCAGGGATATCCGCCGTCGCAGCCGTTCCCCGCGCAGGCCCCGCCGCAGACCGGTCCGCAGCCACCGCCCTCGTACGGCACCCCGGCGTCTCCCTCGCAGCAGCCCGACGATCCCTACGGCGGCGTCACCCAGGCCCAGCCGCACCCGGACCGGCAGGAACCGACCGAGCCGAACTACCAGCTGCCGCCGCTGAACCCGCCCAATACGTGAATTTTATTCACATCACGCTGGACACCTGACGTACCGACGGTATGGTGTACTCGTCGGTAACCTCCGCGCGACGTCGCGCGGACTCCGCGGAACGGAGACGTCATGACCAGCACGACCCCCGCGAACGCGGTCGAAGACACCTCGCTGCCGCCGACGATCGGCGGCGTCGCCGGAGCGCCGAGCTCGGTGCGGGCGGCCCAGCTCGTCGCCCGCGTCCGGGGCGGCGCGGACTCGGCGCCGATCCGGATGCGGGCGCCTTTCACCGGGCTGCCGATCGCCACCCTGCCGCAGGCCACCGACGCCGACGTCCGCGCGGTGTTCGACAGTGCCCGGGCGGCCCAGCGGCCGTGGGCGGACCGCTCCCCCGCCGAGCGCGCCCGCGTCCTCACCCGGCTGCACGACCTGGTCCTCGCGCGGCAGGACGAGGCGCTCGACCTGGTCCAGGTCGAAGCCGGCAAGGCGCGGCTCGACGCGTTCGACGAGGTCAGCGCGACCGCGCTGGTGGCGGCCTACTACGGGAAGCACGCGGCGAAGATCCTCGCGCCCCGGCGCGTCGCCGGCGTCATTCCCGGCCTGACCCGCGCGGGCGAGGTCCGGCACCCCAAGGGCGTCGTCGGGATCATCTCGCCGTGGAACTACCCCCTGGCCCTGACCGCGATGGACGTCCTGCCGGCGCTGGCCGCGGGCAACGCCGTCGTGCAGAAGCCGGACAACCAGACCGCGCTTTCGGCGCTGTGGCTGCACGAGCTCGCCGAGGAGGCCGGGCTGCCCGCCGGGACCTGGCAGATCGTCCTCGGCCGGGGCTCGAAGATCGGCACCGCGCTGGTCGAGGAGTCGGACTACCTCTGCTTCACCGGGTCCACGCCGACCGGCAAGGAGCTGGCCGGGCAGGTGGCGAAGCGGCTGACGTCGTACTCGCTGGAGCTCGGCGGCAAGAACCCGATGGTCGTGCTGCCCGACGCCGACGTCGCGAAGGCCGCGACGGGCGCGGTGACGGCGTGCTTCTCCTCGGCCGGGCAGCTGTGCGTGTCGGTCGAGCGGATCTACGTCCACGAGGACATCCGCGACGAGTTCACCCGCGCGTTCGTCGCCCGGACCGCGGCGGTGCGGCTCGGCGGCGCGCTGGACTACCACGCCCAGATGGGCTCGCTGACGTCGGAAGACCAGCTCGCGGCGGTGTCGGCGCACGTCGAGGACGCCCGCGCGAAGGGCGCGTCGGTGCTCACCGGCGGCCGCGCGCGGCCCGACCTCGGCCCGCTGTTCTACGAGCCGACGGTGCTTTCGGACGTCACGCCGGACATGCTGCCGTTCGCGGAGGAGACGTTCGGGCCGGTGGTGTCGATCTACGGCTACACCGACGTCACGGACGCGATCGAGCGGGCCAACGACACGCCGTTCGGGCTCAACGCCAGCGTCTGGTCGCGCAACGGCCGCGCGGGCTGGGAGGTCGCGGCGCGGCTGAAGGCCGGGACGGTCAACGTGAACGAGGGCTACGCGGCGACGTTCGGCAGCGTCGGCGTCCCGATGGGCGGGATGAAGGACTCCGGCGTCGGCCGCCGCAACGGCGCCGAAGGCCTGCTGAAGTACACGGAGTCCCAGTCGATCGCGCTCCAGCGCGGCTTGGCCCTGCGCCCGCCGCGCGCTGTCCCGGGCTCGCTGTGGTCCCGAGGCATGACGTTCGGCCTCAAAGCCCTCCGCCGCCTCCCCCGCTGACGTGATTTAAGGGTCAGCACGCGTGATTGAAGGGTCATCACTCGTGATTGGAGGGTCGACACGGCGAAACCCGCGGGGCCGGCCGTGTCGACCCTTCGATCACGCGTGTCGACCTTTCCATCACGCGTGTCGACCTTCCGATCACGCGTGTCGACCCTCTGGTCACGCGTGTTCGGCGGTGGGGGCGGTGAGGAGGCCTCGGTCGTAGGCGATGGCGACGGCTTCCGCGCGGCGGCTGGCGCCGAGCTTGGCCATCACGCGGGAAAGGTGGACGCTCACCGTTTTTTCGCTGATGTAGAGCTCTTCGCCGACCTGGCGGTTCGTGCGGCCGAGGGCGACGCGCTCCAGGACGTCGCGCTCGCGGTCGGTCAGGGGGTCGGTGACCGTGCGGGCCGGGGGTGCCGGTTCGACGCCGTCCAGCTCGATGCGGGCGCGGTGGGCCAGGTCGCGGACCGCGTCGCGCAGCGGGATCGCGCCGAGCCGGACCGCCACCGCGTGGGCTGCTTCGAGGGACGCGCCCGCGCCCTCGTCCGCCGCCAGCCGGGCTTCCGCCTCGTGCCAGCGGCAGACCGCCTGCTCGTAGACGGCGCCGTAGCCGAACGCCTCCGCCGCGGCCGCCCACTGGTCCGCGTCGCCGCGACCGGACAGGCAGGTCGCCGCCGCCTCCAGGCGGGCCAGCCAGGCGCGGCCCTCCGGCCCGAGCGCCCCCGAGCGCGGCTGGCCGACGACCGAGCACATCCGGCCGTGCGCCAGGAAACGCTCGCCGGCCGCCACCGCGGCTTCGGCCGCGGCCTGGTCGCCGTGGAGGCGGGCGTCGGCGGCCAGCGCGGCCGCGGCGGACACGCCGAGCGCGCCCACCCGGATGCCGGCCAGCAGGCCGGGTTCGATCCGCTCCAGCCAGCCGATCAGGTCTTCGGCCTGGCGCACGGCCCCGGCGTGGTCGCCGCGCCAGTACGCCAGCTCGATGCCGGCGCCCCCGGCCGACAGCGGGATCTGCATGTCCGCCGTCCAGTGCTGCCGCAGCCCGGACAGCAGCTTCTCGGCCTCGCCGAACCGGCCGCGGGCGACGACGAACAGCGACCAGATGGCCAGGATCCGCGCGGCGACCGCGTTGGACACCCCGCGCCCGGCGCGGCCGGCGCTCTCGTCCGGCCAGTCGCCCATCAGGTAGCGCAGCATCAGCTGCCGTGCCCGCAGCTCGAGCCCGTAGACGCTCCAGCTCAGCCCGGCTTCCTCGGCCCGCGCGACGCCGTGTGAGGCGTGCTCCAGCGCCGCGGCGAAGTCGCCCTGGTCGTCGTGGCTCAGCGCCAGGAAGTAGGTCGCGCGGATTTCGGTGTTGTACGCGCCGACCTCACGCGCCTTGCGCTGGGCCTGGCGCAGCCGCTCCCGGGCCTCGGCGGCATCGCCGCGCGAGTCGGCCAGCGTGCCCAGGGTGACCAGCGCCGACGCCTCGGCGCCGGTCGCGCCCACGGCCTGCCCGTCGGCGACCGCGGTGAGCGCGCTGTCCAGCGCCGCTTCGGGCTGGTCGAGGATCCGGAGGAAGCCGGCCCGGCTGGCCAGCACCCAGGCGCGCGCGGAGCTGGGCTCGGTGTCCTTGACCAGGTCCCAGGCCCGGTCGATGGCGGCGACCGCCTCGTCCAGGGTGCCTTCCAGCGCCAGCAGCGCGTCCGCCAGCCGCCGCCACACCTTCGCGGCCCGGTCGTTCGGGATCTCGCCGGTCAGCGCCTGGGTGGCGGAGCGGGCGAACGCGGCGGCCCGCTCGGGCTCACCGGACGTCCCCGCGAAGTACGACGCTTCGTACAGCAGCTTCAGCTCGTCGACCCCTTCGGGCCGGTCCGCCGGCGTGACGGCGTCCCAGATGGACAGCGCCTGTTCTACGTGCTGCAGCGCCGACCCGGGCGCGCCGAGTTTCTCGGCTTCGTCCATCGCGCGCAGCAACGCCGGCAACGCGGTGGCCAGATCGCTGCTCTGCATCGAGTGGTAGGCCAGCTTCGCGTCGTGGCCACGCCCCTGAGGACGCGCTTTGATCCGCGCCGCGTACGCCGCATGCGTGCGTGACCGCTCCCCGGGCAGCAGGTCGCCGTACACCGCTTCCTGCAGCAACGCGTGCCGGAAGGTGTACGAGCCGTCCGAGAGCACCACCAGCACGTGGTGCTGGACGGCTTCGCGCAGCGCCTCGTCGAGTTCGAGTTCACCCAGCGCGGAGACTTCGGCGAGCGCGCCGTGCATGACCGGCTCGTTGGCCACCGAGATCACCCGCGCGACCCGGCGGGCGTCCGGGGAGAGCCGCTCGAGCCGGGACAGCAGCACCTCGGCCAGCCCGGCGGGCAGGTCGTTGCACTCGGTCTTGGTGGCGAGCAGCTCCTCGGCGAAGAACGGGTTGCCCTCGGAGCGGCTGACGATGTCGGCCACGACGTCCGGCGGCAGCGGCTCGTCGGCCAGCGCCTCGACGAACCTGCGGGCGTCGGCCGCGCCGAACGGCTGCAGGTCGACGCGCTCGACCGTGGCGAGCCGGACCAGTTCGGAGAGGAGGCCGCGCAGCGGGTGCCGCCGGTGGACGTCCTCCTCGCGGTAGCTGCCCACGACCAGCAGCCGCTGCGCCCGCAGGCGGCTGAGCAGGAAGGACAGCAGGTTGTGGGTCGAGGCGTCGGCCCAGTGGAGATCCTCGAGGAGGATCACCACCGGGCGCGCCTGCGCTATCTCGGTCAGCACCCCCAGTACCGCGTCGAACAACTGCAGCTGACCGAGATCCTGCTCCGGCCGGGGACGCACCATGGTTTCCCGGTCGTTGGAGGTCATCGGCGGGTGTTCGGCCGCCCGGGGCTCCTCGAGGCCCTGCCCCTGCGGCAGCAGCCGCCCGAGGGCGGGCCGGGCCCGCACCGCCGCGGCGACCGCCGGATCCGTCGCGCTGCCCAGCGGGGCGAGCGCCTCGGCGAACGGAAGATAAGGAAGACCGCCCTCGCGGACGTCGATGCAGCGGCCGGTGAGCACGAGCCCACTGCAGCCGGCGACGTGCTCGGCGAGCGCGGTCAGCAGCCGGGTCTTGCCGACCCCGGCGTCCCCCGAGAGCAGCACCGCGCCGGCTTCGCCACGTTCGGCCCTGGCGAAGGCGGCGCGGAGCCGCCGCATCTCGTGGGTACGGGCGACGAGCGGGATTCCGGAGCCGAGTCGGGGCACGAGGAGCATTGTTGCTCACCCCACCGACAGTTTTTCAGGGGTTCGGGTGACGAAGTCCCCGACCTGGGGCGAAGCCCCAGGTGTAGCTGCCAGTTTCCGACCGCTTATCGCCATCGACACCATCCCGCCTCCCTTATCGGGCGGTTTCGGCGGTCGCCCGGGCGGCTTCCCGGCGCTCCTGCTTCGGTACGTCGACGTCGGTGCGCGCGGCCCGCACGTGGCGGACGGCGCGGCGGGCGCGGGCGGCCCAGGCGCTGCGCCCGGCCTTCCGCAGTTCCTCGGCCCGGTAGGCCGCTTCGGCCCGGACTGCGTCGAGCATGAGATCGCTGTGCATCGTGTTCCCCTGTCCCTGGCGGTTGGTAGCACTCAGATTCGTCCTGAGGTGCCGCCCCGGGCATCGGGTGATCACGTACGCCTGCGTGCGAAAAGACCCCTTACTCCCGGCCGAGCCCAGCTCGGCGGGGGTAAGGGGTCTTTTCCAGAGGGCTCAGTCGCGTGCTGGGCCGCCGGTCCGCACCGCGGCCAGCAGCCCCCGCCAGCCCGACGCGGGCAGGCGGAACGCACCCCCTTCGGGGTCCTTCGAGTCGCGCACCGCGGCTCCGCCTTCGACGAACGCGACCTCGACGCAGTCGTTGCCGCCGCCGCTGTGGCTGCTCTTGCGCCACCGCGCCCCGGAGAGTTCTGCTTCCATGGTCCCCACTCCCTTACTGTGTCCTCGGTTCCGGATGGTGCACCGGACCCGGTACGGCCGCCTGTTCGGCGAACCGTCCGGCCGCCTCGGCGATCAGGTCCACCGAGTCGTCCGGTTTCAGTGCGGCGGCGCGCAGATGGTCGAACATCAGCCCGTAGCGCCGCACGTCTGTGGGTTCCTCCAGGTAAAGACCGCTGGACGTGCTGTCGTCGACGTAGACGACGTCCGGGTCGGCCTGCTCGGGGAAGCCCATGATGAGGAAGGGGCCTTCCATGCCGGGGTGCGCGCCGGCCCCGAACGGCACGACCTGGATGGTCACGTTCGGTTTCTCGGCGACGGCGACCATCCGGTAGAGCTGCTCGGCCATCACTTCGGGGCTGTCGACCACGCGGCGGAGCACGGCTTCGTCCATCACCGCCCAGTACTCCGGCGGCGGGGTCTCGGACAGCAGTTCCTGCCGGGCCATCCGGGCGGCGACGCGGCGGCGGATCTCGGCGTCCTCGGCGTCCGGCCGCAGCGCGCGGATCACCGCGCGGGCGTACCGCTCGGTCTGCAGCAGCCCGGGCACCAGCAGGGCCTGGAACGCGCGCAGCGAGCTGGCGTCGGCTTCGAGCCCGACGAAGGTGCCGGTGAACACCTCGTTGTAGGCGTGCCACCAGCCGCGCTTGCGGGCCTCCCTGGCCAGCTGGACGAGCGCCTCCTGCTCGTCGCCGGTGATGCCGTAGAGGGCGAGCATGTCCCGGGCGTCACGCGGGGTGACGCCGACGTGGCCGGTTTCGATGCGGCTGATCTTCGACGCCGAGCACTCGAGCTTCTCGCCGACCTCGTCGATGGTGAGGTCGGCGGCCTCGCGGAGGCGGCGCAACTCCCCCGCCAGCCGCCGGCGGCGAACCGTGGGGCTCTGTCCCCTTGCCATCGCGGCACCTCCGGATGTCGAGTGCTACCTGTATCCAACCACCCGGGCGCGGAGTCGGTGGAGCATTAACAGCGAGTCGATTCCGGCGCCGGATCTGCAATTTGCAGAATGCTCTTGTATCCTCGCACCCTGCACTGCGTCGGGCGCCTGACAGTCGGCCAGCCGTGGCTTCGACCGGCCTCTGAGCAGGGTAGACGATGACCGCGCGGAGTGCCGCGCGATCATCGGACGGAGGAGTCCGGGGCTGTCCCCCGATCGGTCCCGGGCTCCTCACCCGCGTCGAATGCCCTATTCCGGAGACCGATATTCGGGCAATTGGTCGCCCGTGCGGGTGATTTCCCGGCGAACCTCACAACACGCGCAGGAGTCCTTCTTGGACGACCGTCGCGATCAGCGTGCCGTCCTGGGCGAAGAACCGGCCGGTGGCCAGGCCGCGGGCGCCGGACGCCGTCGGGGAGGCGCTGTCGTAGAGGAACCACTCGTCCGCGCGGAACGGCCGGTGGAACCACAGTGCGTGGTCGAGGCTGGCGCCGAGCACCTTGTCGGTGTCCCAGTAGACGCCGTGGCGGGCGAGCACCGAGTCCAGCAGCGTCATGTCCGAGGCGTAGGTCAGCACGCAGACGTGCAGCAGCTGCTGGTCGGGCAGTTTCCCGTCGGCGCGCATCCACACCTGGTTGCGCGCGGGCCGCTCGCCGGTCTGCCGGGTGACCCACGGCGGCTCGTTGACGTACCGCAGGTCGATCGGCCGCGGCCGGGCGTGCGCGCCGATCGCGTACCCTTCGGCGCGCTCCATCAGCGTCGGCAGCGTCTCCGGCGCCGGCACGCCCTCCGGCATGACCTCGGCGTGCTCGATGCCCGCCTCGTCCGTCTGGAACGACGCCGAGAGCGAGAAGATCGCCTTGCCGTGCTGGATCGCCACGACCCGGCGGGTGGTGAACGACCGGCCGTCGCGGATCCGGTCGACCTCGTAGACGATCGGCACGCTCGGGTCGCCGCCGCGGATGAAGTAGGCGTGCAGCGAGTGCACCCGGCGTTCCTCGGGGACCGTGCGCCCGGCCGCGACCAGCGCCTGGCCGGCGACCTGGCCGCCGAACACCCGCACCGGCGAGTGGGCGGGCGAAACGCCGCGGAAGATGTTCTCTTCGATCTTTTCGAGGTCGAGCAGCGCGATCAGGCGGTCGAGCACCGGCTGGCCGCCACCGGGGAGCTCCAGTTCGGTGGCGGCCGTCCTGGCCATTTCAGTCATGTCAGGACCATACGTGCATACTGAGCGGTCGGTCTCTCAAGCGTGGTCGTCTTCACCGAGCCGGTGCACGCGGATCAGGTTGGTCGACCCGACGGTGCCCGGCGGGGAACCGGCCACGATGACGACCAGGTCGCCCTTCTGGTACTTGCCCATCTCCAGCATCGCGTGGTCGACCTGCTGGATCATCTGGTCGGTCGAGCTGACCTGCGGGACGATGTGGGTGTTGGTGCCCCACGTCATCGACAGCTGGCTGCGGACGCACTCCTCGGGCGTGAACGCCAGCAGCGGCAGCCGGGTGTGCAGCCGCGCGAGGCGGCGCACGGTGTCACCGGACTGGGTGAACGCGACCAGGGCCTTCGCGTTGAGCCGCTCGCCGATGTCGCGGGCGGCGTAGGAGATGACGCCGCGCTTGGTGCGCGGGACGTGCGACAGCGGCGGCACGATCGGCGAGTCGGTCTCGACCGCCTCGATGATCCGGCCCATCGTCTGCACGGTCTCGATCGGGTAGCGGCCGACGCTGGTCTCGCCGGACAGCATCACCGCGTCGGTGCCGTCGAGCACCGCGTTCGCGACGTCGGAGGCCTCGGCGCGGGTCGGCCGGGAGTTGTTGATCATCGACTCGAGCATCTGCGTCGCGACGATGACCGGCTTCGCGTTCTCGCGGCAGATCTGGATGGCGCGCTTCTGCACCAGCGGGACCTGCTCCAGCGGCAGCTCGACGCCGAGGTCGCCGCGGGCGACCATCACCGCGTCGAAGGCCAGCACGATGGCTTCGAGGTTGTAGACGGCTTCGGGCTTCTCGATCTTGGCCACGACCGGCAGCCGGCCCTTGCCGACCCGGTCCATCACCTGGTGGACCAGGTCGATGTCGGCCGGCGAGCGGACGAAGGACAGGGCGATGAAGTCGACGCCCAGCTCGAGCGCGAACTCGAGGTCCTCGATGTCCTTGTCGGACAGCGCCGGCACGGAGACGTCCATGCCGGGCAGCGAGACGCCCTTGTTGTTGCTGACCGGGCCGCCCTCGGTGACCTCGCACACGACGTCCGGGCCCTCGACGCCCTTGACCACCAGGCCGACCTTGCCGTCGTCGACGAGCAGGCGGTCGCCGGGCTTGGCGTCCTTCGCCAGGCCCTTGTAGGTGGTCGAGACGCGGTCGTGGGTGCCGGCGACGTCCTCGACGGTGATCCGGACGATGTCGCCGTTGTGCCACTCGACCGGCCCGCCGGCGAAGGTGCCCAGGCGGATCTTCGGGCCCTGCAGGTCGGCGAGGATGCCGACCGCCCGCCCGCTCTCCGCGGCGGCGGCCCGGATCAGGTCGTAGACCTGCTTGTGGTCGCTGTGGCTGCCGTGGCTGAAGTTCATTCTGGCCACGTCCATGCCGGCATCCACCAGGGCCCGCATCTTCTCCGGGGTCGCGGTGGCAGGGCCCAGGGTACAAACGATCTTCGCGCGTCGGCTCACGTCCACATAGCGTAGACCCTCTTCGCGCGTTCGTCTGTACCGATCCCGAATGTTCAAGAAAGTGTTCAGAAACCTGCCTGGTCAGGTCACGTTAGCGACGCGGTCGTTCACTGGGGCCGACCCGGTCGCGGGCCCACTCGTTGAACTCGCGCAGCTGCCGCCAGGCCTTCCGGACGCGGTCGAAGGCACCCCGCTCGTGCAGGACGTCGTCGGGCTCCCAGCCGCGCACGGCGTACACCGAGCGGTAGCGCAGCAGGTCGAGGCGCGGGTGGTCCTCGGCGAACCCGCGCGGCTTCGACTTCAGGCGGTCGCCCTTGACCTCCCAGCCCGTGCGCTCCAGCTTGGCGAGGATCTTCCGCAGCGCCTCGCCGTGCAGCTCCGTGTCGACCGCTTTGCGGAACCGGGCGATCTGGTCGGATGCGAGGTAGAAGCAGCCGCCGCCGACGCGCAGGCCCTCGGGGCCCACCTCGACGTAGTAGGCGCCGCCGCCGCGGCCCTGCTCGATCACCCCGCCGCAGTGCGTCTTGTACGGCGTCTTGTCCTTGGCGAAGCGGACGTCCCGGTAGGGGCGGAACACCTTGGGCTCGCCGAAGCCGTCGGAGAACTCGGGGGCGAGCTCGGCCAGCAGCGCTTCCATCGGCGCGCGGACGTCGGACTTGTAGGTCTCGACGTGGTCGTCCCAGTAGGGCTTGGAGTTGTCCTCCACGAGGCCGTCGAAGAAGTCGACGGCGTACTCGCCGAATCCGCTGAACTTCACGCCGACGACCCTAATCGCGCGGACCGGACGGTTTTGTCGGTCCCCCGGCGTAGCGTGCCGGGGCATGACGCACGAGGACTACTTCGCGGCGCTCCCCGAGCCGCGGCAGGGCGAGCTGCGGGCGCTGCACGCGCTCATCCGGGAGTCGGCGCCGCACCTCGAGCCGACGATGGAGTTCGGCACGCCCGGCTACGGCCGGTACCAGTACCGGTACGCCTCGGGCCGGGAAGGCGCCGCGGCGACGGTGTCACTGGCGAGCCGCAAGGGTGGCATCTCGCTGTACGTCGCCTGCCTGGCCGGGGACCGGTACCTGCCGGAACTGTTCGCCGAGCGGCTGCCGAAGGCCTCGGTCGGGAAGAGCTGCGTCCGGTTCAAGCGGCTGTCCGATGTGGACATCGAGGTGCTCGGCGAGCTGCTGCGCGCGACGGCGGAGCACCCACCCGCCGGGGCGGGGTGAGCCCCGGTGCGGCCGGCGGCCGGCCGCACCGGGGGTCGTCACTTCGCGACGGCGGTGATCAGTTCGCCGTTCGTGGTGTCGCCCGAGAGCTCCCAGAACATCGCGCCGCCCAGGCCCTGGGTCTTGGCGTAGGAGATCTTGCCCGCGATGGTCGCCGGGGTGTCGTAGCTCCACCAGTTGCTGCCGCACTTGGCGTACGCGGTCCCCGCGACCGTGCCGGTCGCCGGGCAGGACGTCTTGAGCACCTTGTAGTCCTCGATGCCCTGCTCGTACTTGCCCGGGGCCGGGCCGGTCGCGGTGCCGCCCGGGGCGCTCTGCGTGACGCCCGTCCAGCCGCGGCCGTAGAACCCGATGCCCAGCAGCAGCTTGCTCGCCGGGGCGCCCTTGCTCTTGAGCTTCTGGATCGCCGCGTCGGAGTAGAAGCCGGCGGTCGGGATGCCGGAGTACGACGTCAGCGGCGAGTGCGGAGCCGTCGGGCCCTGCGCGGCCCACGCACCGAAGTAGTCGTAGGTCATCACGTTGTACCAGTTGACGTACTGCGCCGCGCCGCCGTAGTCGGCCGCGTCGATCTTGCCGCCGCTGGTGCCGTCCGCGGTGATCGCCGCGGTGACCAGCTTCGAGCCGAACTTCGCCCGCAGCGCCGCCAGGAGGTTCTTGAACGCCGCCGCGCCGCTGGTGTCGCAGCTCAGGCCGCAGGCGTTGGGGTACTCCCAGTCGATGTCGATGCCGTCGAAGACGCCGGCCCAGCGCGGGTCGTTGACCAGGTTGTAGCAGGAGTTCGCGAACGCCGCCGGGTTCTTCGCGGCCTGCGCGAAGCCGCCCGACCAGGTCCAGCCGCCGAACGACCAGAGGACCTTCAGGCCGGGGTGCTTGGCCTTGAGCTTCTTGAGCTGGTTGAAGCTGCCGGCCAGGGGCTGGTCCCAGGTGTCGGCGACGCCGTCGACGCTGCCCGCGGCGTCGTAGGTCTTCTGGTAGTCGGCGTAGGCGTCGCCGATCGCGCAGCCGCCGTTCGTCACGTTGCCGAACGCGTAGTTGATGTGGGTCAGCTTGCTCGCCGAGCCCGACGTCTCGATGTTCTTGACGTGGTAGTTGCGGTCGTAGACCCCCCATTCGGTGAAGTAGCCGACCACCTTGCCGACGGAGGCTTGGGCGCTCTCGGTCGCGGCGACGGCCGCCGGGGCGGTCGCGCCGCCCGCGACGAGGCCCGCGGCGGCCGCCACGGCCAGCAGGGCCGAGAAGCTCTTCCTGCGCAAACGGGACATGCGTTCTCCCTCCCGGGAATTACTCACGGCCACGGTGCCGGAGTGGTGGGGACCACACTCACCGTAAGTGGACTAGACCACTAGGTCAATGGTTCAGACCATGACAGATCCACATTCCTTGACAGGAATATGCCCGGCGGAGCACATTTCAGGGGTGATGCAGACTTTCGACGTCCTCGCCGAACCCCGGCGCCGGACCATCCTCGACCTGCTGCGCGACGGCGAGCGCTCGGTCGGCGAGCTGGTCGACGAGCTGGCGCTGAGCCAGCCCGCGGTGTCCAAGCACCTGCGGGTGCTGCGCGAAGCCGGGCTGGTGACGGTCCGGGTCGCGGCGCAGAAGCGGTGCTACGCCCTGCGCCCGGAGCCCCTGGCCGAGGTCGACGCCTGGCTGGCGCCCTACCGCCGGTTCTGGTCGGACCGCCTCGACGCGCTGGAAAGCCGGCTGGACGAGACCGGCTTGCCCTGAAGGTCAGGGCCGGCCGGGCTCCGGCGCCGGTTCGAAGGCGATGCCCCGCTCGGCCGCGCGGCGCTCGCCCCACTCGTACAGCGCGGTCAGCGCCGGGCGCAGCTCCTCCCCCACCGCCGTCAGGTGGTACTCGACGTGCGGGACCCGGCCGTCGAACTCCTCGCGGCGGACGAGGCCGTCCGCCGCCAGCTCGCGCAGCTGCTGGGTCAGCATCTTCTCGCTCACCGCCGGCATCCGGCGCCGGAGTTCGCCGTAGCGGTGGGCGCCCTCCTTGAGGTGGGCCAGGATCACCGGCTTCCACTTGCCCCCGATCAGGTCGACCGCCAGCTCCGTCGCGCAGTGGTACCGCTTCATCCCGCTCTCCCCTACGCACCGGAAAGTACGTGGTTGCCCGGCCGGGGAACCACTGGTTGCCTGACCGGGTGATCGTGCCAAAAACCACGCCGACCCTCTACGAATGGGCGGGCGGCCACGAAGCCCTCGTGAAGCTGTTGACGATCTTCTACGGGCACGTCCTCGAAGATCCGCTGCTCGAACCGGTCTTCCGGCACATGGACCCGCACCACGCCGAGCACGTGGCCGTCTGGCTCGGCGAGGTGTTCGGCGGGCCGGCCGAGTACTCCGCGGGCCACGGCGGGCACGCCCACATGATCGGCCGCCACCTCGGCCGCGGGATCACCGAGGAGCAACGCCGCCGGTGGGTGACCCTGCTGCTCGACGCGGCCGACGAGGCCGGCCTGCCCGGCGACCCGGAGTTCCGGGCCGCGTTCGCGGGTTACCTCGAGTGGGGCAGCCGCCTGGCCGTGATCTTCTCCGCGCCCGGCGCCGAACCGAACCTGCACGAACCGGTCCCGCACTGGGACTGGCCGGTACCGCCCTGGCAGCCGCCGTCGTCGTAGCCGCATAGTGAGGGGCAGTCGGAAGGAGGCTGCCTTGATCCGGGTGGACGGCCGGACCCTGCGGTGCGCGGACGTGGTGGCCGCGGCGCGCACCGAGGGCCCGTTGGGCATCGACGTCTCGATCGCCGCGCTGCGAGCGGCCGAGCACGCGTGGAAGCTCGCCGAAGAGCTGAGCACGCGCCGGGTGGTCTACGGCCGCACCACCGGCGTCGGGGCCAACAAGGACGACACGGTCGAGAGCTCCGTGGCGCACGGCCTGCGGCTGCTGCGCAGCCACGCGGGCGGCAGCGGGGACGAGATGCCGCCCGGCCAGGTCCGGGCGATGCTGCTGATCCGGCTCAACCAGCTGCTCTCCGGGCGGTCCGGGATCAGCCCGGACCTGATCGGCGCGCTGGCCGAAGCGGTCCGCACCGGCGCGCGGCCGCTGGTGCACCGGCTCGGCGCGATCGGCACCGGCGACCTGGCCCCGCTGGCCGAGGCGGCACTGGCGCTCACCGGCGAACGGCCGTGGGTCACCGGGCACGTGCCGCCGGTCCCGGTGCGGGCGGGTGACGCGCTGGCCTTCATGAGCAGCAACGCCGCGACGCTCGCCGAAGCGACCCTCGCGGCGATGCGGCTGGACACGCTGACCCGCGCGAGCCACGCCGTCGCGGCGCTGACGTACGTCGCCCTCGACGGCAACCCCGAGGCGTACGCGACGCCGGTGCACGAAGCGCGTCCGCACGCCGGGCAGGTCGCCTGCGCGGCCGAGATGCGGCGGCTGCTGGGCATGCACCAGACGCCGAAGCCGGGACGCCGGATCCAGGACCCGTTCGGGCTGCGGGCGTTCCCGCAGGTGCAGGGCCCGGCACTGGACGCGATCCACTACCTGCGGGACGTCCTCGCCGTCGAGATCAACGCGAGCACGGAGAACCCGATGATCTCGACGGTCCACAACGACGCCTACCACCACGCGCACTTCCACACGGCGTACGTGTCGACGGCGCTGGACCAGGCGCGGGCGACCGTGCACCAGGTGGCGGAGCTGTCGGTGGCGCGCCTCGGCGACCTGGTGGAGCCGGAGTTCACCGGGCTGCGGCCGTTCCTGGCGGCCGGGCCGCCGGGCAGCTCGGGCGTGATGATCCTGGAGTACGTGGCGCACGACGCGCTGACGGAGCTGCGCCAGGCGGCGCTCCCGGCCACGCTCGGCACGGCGGTGGTCTCCCGCGGCATCGAGGACCACGCGAGTTTCTCGACGCAGGCGGCCCGCGCGGCGACCGCGGCGTGTTCGGCCTACCAGCAGGTGCTGGCGTGCGAGCTGGTGGCGGCGGTCCGGGCGCTGCGGATGCGGGAGGCGGACCTGGTGGAACTGCCGGTCCGGGACGCCTTCGAAGCGGCGTCGGAAGTGCTGGATCCCGGTCTCGACGACCGGCCGCTCACCGACGACATCGCCGCCGCGGGCGGTGTGCTGGACGTGCTCGCCCGGATCTGAAACGCCGCGCGGGGCACCTTCACGGCGGTTCAGAGCCGTGGCGGTGCCCCGCAGCGGACAACTCAGCCGAAGAAGACTTCGGCTTCCTGGTAGCGCTCGGCCGGGACCGTCTTCAGCTCGGCCGTCGCCTCGGACAGCTTCACGCGGACGATGTCCGTGCCCTTGAGGGCGACCATCACGCCGAAGTCGCCGTCCGCGACCGCGTCGACCGCGTTGAGGCCGAAGCGCGTCGCCAGGACGCGGTCGTAGGCCGTCGGGGTGCCGCCGCGCTGGACGTGACCCAGGACCACCGCGCGGGACTCCTTGCCGGTGCGGTGGGCGATCTCGTCGGCCAGCCAGGTGCCGATGCCGCCGAGGCGGACGTGCCCGAAAGCGTCCTTCTCGCCGGTGAGCAGCTTCTCCTCGCCGCCCTCGGGCAGCGCGCCCTCGGCGACGACGATGATCGGCGCGAACTCCTTCTCGAAGCGGCGCTCGACCCAGGAGACGACCTGGTCGACGTTGAAGTGCTTCTCCGGCACCAGGATGACGCTCGCGCCGCCGGCCAGGCCGGAGTGCAGCGCGATCCAGCCGGCGTGCCGGCCCATGACCTCGACGACCAGCGCGCGGTGGTGCGACTCGGCCGTGGTGTGCAGCCGGTCGATCGCCTCGGTCGCGATGGAGACCGCGGTGTCGAAGCCGAAGGTGTAGTCGGTGGCGCCCAGGTCGTTGTCGATTGTCTTGGGGACACCGACGACGCCGACGCCGTCGTCGGTCAGCCGCTTCGCGACGCCGAGGGTGTCCTCGCCGCCGATCGCGATCAGCGCGTCGACGCCCTGGTCGGCGAGGACCTGCTTGATCTTCTCGACGCCGCCGTCGACCTTGTACGGGTTGGTGCGCGAGGACCGCAGGATGGTGCCGCCGCGGGTGAGGATGTCCTCGACGTCGTTCAGGCCCAGCGGGCGGCTGTCGCCGGTGAGCGGGCCGTTCCAGCCGTTGCGGAAGCCCACGAAGTCCCAGCCGTGCACCTCGATGCCCTTGCGCACCACCGCGCGGATCACCGCGTTGAGCCCCGGGCAGTCGCCGCCGCCGGTCAGCACACCGACACGCATGAGAAGCCTCCGTCTGTTCTCGGGAGATGACAGTCACATTTCGTCGGGTGTCAGCGTAGCGGCTCTCGTCTTGATCGGTGCAGCCCCTACCACCTGCCGGATCGGTCCGGGTGACGGCTGTGCTACGTTGAGCCCGTGCAGCGCTATTTCTGGTTTACGAAGCCGGCCCCGGGTGGGCACGGCGGCGTGAACCTGCGCTGACCTCCCACCCCGAGCCGGATCTCCAACCGGCTCGGCGAGTCCCCCGCGGGTCGGTGTCCACCAGGAAGGAACACCCCCGCCATGACGCTCTCCGCCGGACCGGCCACCATCGGTGACCTCGACGCCGCGCGCACCACGTCGATCAGTCCGCTCATTTCGCCCGCACTGCTGCGCGAAGACCATCCGGTCGACGCCGCGGTCGCGAAGGTGGTGCGCCACGGCCGCGCCGAAACGGTCGACATCCTCGAAGGCCGCGACGACCGGTTGCTGGTCGTGGTCGGCCCGTGCTCGGTCCACGACCCCGAGGCGGCCCTCGACTACGCCCGCAGGCTGGCCGCGAAGGCCGAGGAGCTGCGCGGCGAGCTGCACATCGTGATGCGCGTGTACTTCGAGAAGCCGCGCACCACGCTGGGCTGGAAGGGCCTGATCAACGACCCGGACCTCGACGGCACGTTCGCCGTCAACAAGGGCCTGCGGATGGCCCGCAGGCTGCTGCTCGACGTCTCGGCGCTGGGCCTGCCGGTGGGCTGCGAGTTCCTCGACCCGATCACGCCGCAGTTCATCGCGGACATCGTGACCTGGGGTTCGATCGGCGCGCGGACGGCGGCCAGCCAGGTCCACCGCCAGCTGTGCAGCGCCCTGTCGATGCCGGTGGGCATCAAGAACTCGACGGAGGGCGACGTCCAGGTGGCGATCGACGCCACCCGCGCGGCGGCGGCCAGCCACGTGTTCCCGGGCATCAACACGGACGGTTTGGCGGCGCTCCTGACGACATCGGGCAACCCGGACTGCCACGTGATCCTGCGCGGCCACAACGCCGGCCCGAACTACGACGCGGCCACGGTCGCGGACACCTTGGGACGCCTGGCGAAGGCGGGGCTGCCGGAGCGGGTGATCATCGACGCGTCGCACGGCAACAGCGGCAAGGACCACGTGCGGCAGGGTGTGGTGGTTTCCGAGCTGGCGGCGCGGATCGCCGCGGGTGAGCGCGGGATCGCCGGGCTGATGATGGAGAGCTTCCTAGAGGGTGGGCGGCAGGAGCTTTCGCTGGGGCGGGCTTCGGAGCTGACCTACGGGCAGTCGATCACGGACGCTTGCCTGGCTTGGGATGACACGGCGCCGCTGCTGGACGAGCTGGCCTCGGCGGTGCGGGCGCGCCGCTGAGAGGTCCCCGGCCTGGGGGTCCCCCGGTTTTTACGTTACCGGGGACCCCCGACAGTTCCCGGGGCGTGCGGCAGGACCGGACGTCGCGAATGACTCATTGGGGACGTC
>NZ_JBSFNC010000100.1:0-34707 GCF_053586895.1 Amycolatopsis sp. NPDC003731
CGACACCGGCACCATGACCGCCGCCGAAGCCCGCGTCCACGCCTGCGACGCCATGATCATCCCCGCCGTCCTGACTCATTCGGGGCGTGGGAGGTCCCGAATGAGTCATTCGCGACCTTCGGGGAGCCCCCGGAGCAGGCGGCGAACGTCAGTGGATGTCCCAGGCCGGGCCCGGGTCCTCGGCGTCGTCGCGCAGGATTGTGCCCTCGATCAGGCCGTACGGCCGGTCCGCCGCGTAGAACACTTCGTTGTCGTTCTTCAGCCCGAACGGGCTCAGGTCTACCAGGAAGTGGTGCTTGTTCGGCAAAGACAGCCGCACTTCGGCGACCTCGGGCCGCTTCTCGAGCACCGACTCGCCCATTGCGTACAGCGTCTGCTGCAGCGAAAGGCTGTGCTTGGTCGCGAACGTCTCCAGCATCAGCCGCCGGATCTCGCGGTGGCTCTCCGCCCAGTCGAGGTTCTCGCCCTGGTAGCGCCACTTCGCCGTGACCGCCGTCGCCAGGATCCGGTCGCTCGTCTCGGCCAAGGTCGTGTACCGGTCGCGTGGGAAGCCGTGGAACTCCGAGCCCGTCGACTTCAGCAGTGTCAGGCCGTCGATGCCGGAGACCACCCACGCGCGGTCGCCCTGGACCGTCACCGCCGTCGTGCGGCGCTCGTCGCCGGAGCGGCTGAACGCGTGGTCGTGAGGCTCGCCGGCGACGGCGATCCGGTCCCAGCCGTGCTCCTCGATCTTGATCCGCGCGCCGGTGATGTTCTCCTGCGAGCCGACGAAGTGGCGGGCCAGCCGCAGGCCGAAGTCCTCGATCTCACCGACCGGCGCCTCCTTCGCGAAGGCGTACACCGTGTTCTTCTGCGTGTCGGTCGCCAGCACGCCGGCGTTGTCTCCGGTCAGGTGCGTCGCGGCCAGCTCGCCGCGCAGCGACGTCGACACGGTGAGGTCCTTCAGGTGGTGCACCGGGCCGTCGCGGCGCACCGTCACCAGGCGGACCTCCGCCTTGCCGTACTGGTTGGGGCCCAGGGTGATGGCCACGGTCAGCTCCCTCGGTAGGTCGAATAGGCGAACGGGCTGAGCAGGAGCGGCACGTGGTGGTGCGCGGTGCCGTCGGCGATCCGGAAGGTCAGGGTGACCTCCGGGAAGAAGGCGTCCGGGCCCAGGTAGGCGCCGGTGGCGAAGACCAGCCGGTAGGCGCCCGGCTCAAGAGTTTCCGGGCCGAGGTCGCGGATGCGGCCGTCGTCGTCGGTGCGGCCCTCGGCGATCGGCTTCCCGTCGGCGGTCTCGAAGCGGACGCCGATTCCCGCGGCCGGGCGTCCGGCCGCCGTGTCGAGGACGTGGGTGGTCACGAGGCTCACGCGGTCACCGCTTTCGCGAGTCGGAGTTCGGCGATCTTCAGCAGCTCACGGCCGGCGACGGCGAGCTCGGTGGCCGGGTCGTTGGCCAGCCGTTCGCGCAGGATCTTCAGGAGTTCGCCGCCGCTGCGGCCGCTCGCGCAGACCAGGTAGACGTGCCCGAACTTGGCTTCGTACTCGGCGTTCGCGGCGGCGAACGCATCCGGATTGTCCACACCGGACTGTTCGGAGCGGGCGAAGCCGCCCGCCGGTTTCTCGCCGATCCGCGGGTGCGCGGCCATCGCCTGCCGGATCTCGTCGCTGCTCAACGGCAGGTCGGCGGCGGCCTTCAGCGCGTCGAGGTCGGCGTACGGGCGCCCGGCCGACACGGCGTCGACCCACCGGGGCACGGCGAGGCACTCCGTCAGCAGCGGGCGGACGTCGGTGGTGTTGAACTCGGAGAGCAGCACGGACCGACCGTACGTCGGCACCGGAGTTCCGTCAACATTTTGTTGAAAGCGCTGGTCAGTCCGCTTCCCGGTTGAGGTAGTTGTAGACGGTGAAGCGCGTGACGCCCAGCGCGTCGGCCACCGAAGAGACGGATTTCCGCAGCCCGAAGGCGCCGCGTTCGCGCAGCAGCCGCACCGCCCGCTGCTTGCCCGCGCGGTCGAGTTCGCCCAGCTTGGCGCCCAGTTCCCGCTCGACGTCGGCGATCAGCCGGGCCAGCGCGTCGTTCAGCTCGACGACGGGGGCGCTGCCCGGATCGTCGGCCCGGCGCAGCTGCAGCGTGACGCGCGTGGCACCGCCGTCCAAGGCCGCCTTCGCGATCGCCGGGAGGGCTTCGAGCAGGTCTTTCGCCTCGCCGCGGGCGAGCGTGCCGAGCGGGCCGAAATCGGTGTCCAGCCCGGCTTCCTCGGCGGCGTCGCGCGCGGCGACGGCGTGCTCGGGCGGCGAACCCTCGCCGTGGAACGGTTCGCTGGTGAACTCCGCTTCTAGCCGCACGAAGATGACCGTAACGCGCGACGTCCGTCGTTGACGAGCGGCGCGCGCCGTGGTTACTGTCGTTGTGCGAAACCGCCTTTCCGTACTGTGAAATCGGCGGGTCACTCCTCCCGACGAAGGGCTTCGGATGGATCTTGTGGTGCGCGCCGCCCGGGCCGTGACGTCCGAGGGCGAAGTCCCGGCGACCGTCGGCGTCGACGGCGGCCGGATCGTCGCCGTCGAACCCGGCGGCGCCTCGCTGACCGGCGACCGCGTCCTCGACCTCGGCGACGACGTCGTGCTGCTGCCGGGACTGGTCGACACGCACGTCCACGTCAACGACCCCGGCCGCGCCGAGTGGGAAGGCTTCGAGACGGCGACCCGGGCGGCCGCCGCGGGCGGGGTGACCACGATCGTGGACATGCCGCTGAACAGCCTGCCGCCGACGGTCGACGTCGCGGCCCTGGAGGTCAAGCGCAAGGCGGCGACCGGCCGGGTGCACGTCGACGTCGGTTTCTGGGGCGGCGCGATCCCGGGCAACGCGGGGGAGCTGCGCGGCCTGCACGACGCCGGGGTGTTCGGCTTCAAGTGCTTTCTGTTGCACTCCGGCGTCGACGAATTCCCGCCGCTCGACCCGGCCGGGCTCGACGAAGCGTTGCGGGAGCTGAGTTCCTTCGACGCGCTGATGATCGTCCACGCCGAAGACGCCCACGAGATCGACGCGGCACCGGAGCCGCACGGCGGTCGCTATGTCGACTTCCTGCACTCGCGGCCGCGGCAGGCGGAGAACCTCGCGATCTCGCACGTCATCGAGGCGGCCCGCCGGAACGACGCGCGGGCGCACATCCTGCATCTGTCCTCTTCGGACGCTCTGCCGCTGATCGCTTCCGCGCGCCGCGACGGCGTGGCGCTGACGGCGGAGACCTGCCCGCACTACCTGAGTTTCGTCGCCGAAGAGATCCGCGACGGCGCCACGCAGTTCAAGTGCTGCCCGCCGATCCGCGAGGCGGCCAACCGCGAACTGCTGTGGCAGGGCCTCGCCGACGGGGTGATCGACACGATCGTCAGCGACCATTCGCCGTGCACGCCGGAGCTGAAACGCTTCGACAGCGGCGACTTCGGCCAGGCGTGGGGCGGGATTTCCAGCCTGCAGCTGGGGCTGCCGGCGATCTGGACGCAGGCGCGGCAGCGCGGGTTCGCGCTCACCGACGTCGTCCGCTGGATGGCCGAGCGCCCGGCGGCGCAGGCCGGGATGCGCCGCAAGGGCCACCTGGCGGCCGGGTACGACGCGGACTTCTGCGTGTTCGCGCCGGACGAGGCGTTCGTGGTCGACGTCGCGAAGCTGAAGCACCGCAACCCGGTCAGCGCCTACGACCGGCGGCCGCTCGCCGGCGTCGTGCGCTCGACGTGGCTGCGGGGCACCGAGATCACCGGCGACGAGCCGCGCGGCGCGCTGCTGACCCGGGGGAACTGCTGAAATGGAGGCGCTGGTGTCCGACCGTCCGGAGTGGACAGAACTGCCCGACCTCGCGTCCCGCCGCTTCGGCGGCACGGTGATGTGGGCGACCGACGAGCTGTTCGCCGAGAAGGAGAACCTGGTCAACCCGTGGGTGCCGGCGCACCGCGCGGAGACGTTCGGCCCTAAGGGCCAGGTCTACGACGGCTGGGAGACCCGCCGCCACCGCGAACCGGGCGACGACCAGGCGATCGTCCGCCTCGGCCTGGCCGGCACGATCACCGGCGTCATCGTCGACACGGCGTTCTTCAAGGGCAATTACCCCCCGTTCGTCTCGGTGGAAGCGACGTCGCTCCCGGCCTACCCGTCGGCGGCGGAGGTGGCCGCGGCCGAGTGGGACGTCCTGGTCGACCGCGCGCCGGCCGCGGGCCACACGGAGAACTTCTACGCGGTCAACGGTTCCCGGCGGTACACGCACGTCCGGCTGACGCAGCACCCGGACGGGGGAGTGGCCCGCCTGCGCGTCCACGGCGCACCGATCCCGGACCCGGCGCTGCTGGACGTGGACGCGCTCGACCTGGCGGCGCTCGAGAACGGCGCGATCGTCACGGGCTGCAGCAACCGGTTCTATTCGTCGCCCAACAACATCCTCTCGCCGGGCTTGGCGGCCCACCAGGCGGAGGGCTGGGAGACGGCCCGCCGCCGCGACGCGGGCAACGACTGGGTGACGCTCCGGCTGGCGGGCGCCGGGATCGTCCGGTTCGTGGAGCTGGACACGAGCAACCTGAAGGGCAACGCGCCGGGCTGGGCCTCGGTGAGCGGCCGGGAGACGTACGGCGAGTGGGTCCCGTTGCTGCCGAAGACGCGGTTGCAGCCGGACACCCGGCACCGGTTCGCGCTCCCGGACGGCCCGGAGGTGACGGAGGCGCGCCTCGACATCTACCCGGACGGCGGCCTGGCCCGGTTGCGCCTGTTCGGCCGGCTCACGGAGGCGGGCCGGACGAACCTGAAGGCCCGGTTCGACAAGACGCGCTGACCGGACCGCGGGCCGCCGCATCCCGCGGGCGGCTCGCGGTCAGTTCGCGTCGGGGCGGTTGAGGTAGGCGGAGGCCAGCGACAGGACGCAGGCGCAGCCGATGATCGCGCTGACCCACCACGGCATGCCCGCGACGATGCTCCACACGAAGCCGGCGGCCGCGAGGGCGGCCACGAGAAGGTTCCGGAACTGCAGCGGGGTCGGCTTGGCCATGCCGCCAGCCTCTCACGGCCCCTCGCTCGGCCCGCTCTCGCACCCTAGGGTTATTTGCCACATTGGTGAGGCGTTTAAGCCTAGGGTGCGAGAACGGCGTGTCAGACCTCCGCGCGTTCCCCGGGCTGGAGCAGGACGAGCCGGTCCGCCAGCCCGGCCGCCTCGAACGCCTCCCGCAGTGTCTCCGGCCCCTCGCTGAAGTGCCCCCAGCCCCGGAAGTGCAGCGGAACCACTTTCCGCGCGCCCAGCACCTTCGCTGCCTCGGCCGCGTCCGCGCTGGTCAGCGTCAGGGGTGCCCCGTCGAACAGCGGCGTCCGGGCCGCGCCGGCGAACAGCACCGCGATCTCCACCCGGAACCGCGCCGCGATCTCGCGGACCAGGTCGACCGAGGCGTTGTCGCCGCTCACGTACACCGTCGGCAGCCCGTCGCCGGTCAGCACGAAGCCGGTGACGTCGCCGGTGAGCCGCGCGGCCCCGTCCGGCCCGTGCAGCGCCGGGACCGCCGTGACGGTCAGCGGGCCCACCTGCGTCGATTCCCACGGCTCCAGGCCCCGCGCCGCCCCGCCGAGCCGCTCGGCGCCGGTGGGCGTGATCAGCGTCAGCGGCACCGTCGCGAGGTACGCGCGGCCGCGGTCGTCGAGGTTGTCGGGGTGCTGGTCGTGCGAGAGCAGGACGGCGTCCACCACCCCGGCCGCTTCTTCGGTCAGCACCGAATTCTCGGTCTTGACCAGCACGCGCTCACCGATCGGGTGGTCGCCGGGCGCGTCGAAGGTCGGGTCGGTGAGCAGCCGGACGCCGCCCAGCTCCAGCAGGGCGGTCGGGCCGCCGGAGAACGTGATCCCCGAGGTCATACCCGAGCCAACAGCGGCCGCCGCCGGGGTCTTCCCTACGGCGCCGACTGCCGCCGCGAGCTGATCACGCCGGTGTTGAACCCGGCCAGGTGCAGCCCGCCGGCGAAGCGCGCGTGCTCGATCTTCACGCACCGGTTCATCACGACGTCCAGTCCCGCTTCGCGCGCCCGGTCGGCCACCGGTTCGTGGCACAACCCGAGCTGCAGCCACAGCGTCCGCGCGCCGGCGTCGATGACCTCCTCGGCGACCTGCGGCAGGTCGTCGTGCCTGCGGAACACGCTGACCAGGTCCGGTTCGCCCGGGACGTCCTTCAGCGACGCGTACACCGGCTTCCCGAACAGGGTGTCCACGCGCGGGTTGACGAAGTTGACCTCGTAGCGCGTCGACGAGAGCAGGTAGGTCGCGACGAAGTAGCTGGGTCGCGCCGGGTTGGCCGACGCGCCGACCAGCGTCACCGACCGCGTCCGCCGCAGGATCGCGCGCCGCTCGACGGCGCTGACGTCGTGTGTCACCCGGCCACCGCCTTGCCGAGCGCCTGGTCGAGGTCCCAGAGGATGTCGTCGACGTCTTCCAGCCCGACCGACAGCCGGATCAGGTCGGGCCCGACGCCCGCGGCGGCGAGCTGCTCCTCCGACAGCTGTGCGTGCGTGGTCGAGGCCGGGTGGATGACGAGCGTCCGCGCGTCCCCGACGTTCGCCAGGTGCGACAGCAGTTCCACCGATTCGACGAACTTCTCGCCGGCCGCGCGGCCGCCGTCGATGCCGAAGGAGAACACCGCGCCCGGCCCGGCGGGCAGGTACCGGCGGGCCAGGTCGTGGTGCGGGTGCGACGGCAGCCCGGCGTAGGACACCCAGGCCACGCGCGGGTCGGCTTCGAGGTACTCGGCGACCGCCCGGGCGTTCGCCACGTGCGCGTCCATCCGCTGGGGGAGCGTCTCGACGCCCTGCAGCAGCAGGAAGGCCGAGTGCGGCGAGAGGACCGCGCCGATGTCCCGCAGCTGCTCGGCGCGCAGCCGGGTGCAGAACGCGTACTCGCCGAAGTTCTCCCAGTACCTGAGGCCACCGTAGCTGTCGACGGTCTCGGTCATCCGCGGGAACTTGCCGTTGCCCCAGTCGAACTTCCCGGACTCGACGACGATCCCGCCGAGCGTGGTGCCGTGCCCGCCGAGGAACTTCGTCGCGGAGTGCAGCACGATGTCGGCGCCGTGCTCGATCGGGCGGCACAGATAGGGCGTGGCGAGGGTGGCGTCGACGACCAGCGGGATGTCGTGGGCGTGCGCGAGGTCCGCCAGCGCGGCGAGGTCGGCGATGCCGCCGCCGGGGTTCCCGATGACCTCGGTGTAGAGCAGCCGCGTCCGGTCGGTGACGGCGGCGGCGTAGTCGTCGATGCCGCCGCTGACGAAGGTGGTCTCGACGCCGAAGCGCCGGAGCGTGCCGGTGAGCTGGGTGACGGTCCCGCCGTAGAGGCCGCTCGCGGAGACGATGTGGTCGCCGGCCTCGGTGAGCGAGCTGAAGGTGAGGAACTCGGCGGCCTGCCCGCTGGCGGCGGCCACCCCGCCGATGGCCCCTTCGAGGCTGGCGATCCGCTCTTCGAAGGCGGCGACGGTCGGGTTCCCGATCCGGCTGTAGACGTTCCCGTACTTCTGCAGCGCGAAGAGGTTCGCGGCGTCGGCGGCGTCTTCGAAGACGAAGCTCGTGGTCTGGTAGATCGGCACGGCCCGCGCCCCGGTCGCCGGGTCGGGCGTGCCGCCCGCGTGCAGGGCGCGGGTGCGGAAGCCCCAGCTGCGTTCACTCATCGCAGCCCACGGTAACCGCAGCATCCCCCGGATGACACGCCCTCTCACGGCGTGGGCGCGGCTACGCTCCACTCTCGTGACGGTGCGCTGGAGCGTGACGATCGACTGCGCGGAACCCCGCGTGCTGGCGAGGTTCTGGGCGGTGGCCCTCGGCTACATCGAGCGCCCGCCCCCGGCGGGGTTCGCGAGCTGGGAGGCGTGGTTCGCCGACAACGGCGTGCCCGAGGACGAGTGGGACGACGGGGCGTACCTGACCGACCCGGAGGGCGTCCTGCCGAGCCTGAGCTTCCTCAAGGTGCCCGAAGCCAAGGTCGCGAAGAACCGCCTCCACCTGGACGTCCAGGCCGGCGGCGGCCGCGAGGTGCCGTGGGAGACCCGCTGGGAGCGGGTGGTGGAGGCGATCGCCCGCCTGACCGCCGCGGGCGCGACCATCTTGCGCGAGGACAAGCTGGACGGCCGGCCCGACCACTTCGTGCTGGCGGATCCCGAGGGCAACGAGTTCTGCGTGCTCTGACCTGTCGACCCGGGCCTGCGCGTTCGTGTAGGCAGCGCACCCCCTGCACGAAGGAGCTGCCATGGCGTTCACCGCCGAAGAAGTCGACTACCTGCGTTCCCAACCGCTTGCCCGCGTCGCCACGCTCGGCCCGGGTGCGCAACCGGACCTCGTCCCGCTCGCCTTCGAATACGACGGCGAGCACTTCTGGGTCGGGGGCGTCGGTGCGGCCGTCGCGGCGACGCGCAAGTTCCGCAACGTCGCCGCCGGGCGCCGGAAGGTGGCGCTGCTGGTCGACGACCTGGTCTCGCTTCAGCCGTTCGTCGCCCGGGCGATTCGCGTCTACGGCGTCGCGGCCGACCCGGTCGAGCGCACCGGCCTGGTCGGGCCGGGGCTGTATGCGCGGATCACCCCGCGGATCTCCTGGAGCTGGAACATGGCCGGCGAGCCGGTCGGCGAGACCTGGTACGAGCCGCGGAGGGCGGTCCACCGCTGACCGCTCACGTCCACGGCAGCACCTTCCCGAACCGCACCAGCTCGCCGTAGGTCGCCGGGTCCACGTCGGCGAACACCAGGTCCAGCACCGCCCGCGCCGCCTCGTCCGGCGTCTGGGCCTGGCTGAAGTCGCTGAACCACGGCCGCGACGCCCGGGTGTCGATCAACCCCGGGCAGACCGCCGCCACCAGGGTGCCGGTTGCGAGGTCGGCCTCCCGGCGCCGGGCCGCCACCGCGCGGACCGCCGCGACCTGCGCCACCTTCGACGGCACGTTGATCCACTCCGGCCAGCCCGCCTCGGCGGCCGTGCCGTCGTGGATCGCCGCGCGCCAGTCCTCGACCGCCTTCTCCACCTCGTCCAGTGAGACGCCGTCGAAGCGCGCCCGCAGCGGCTCGGGCAGGTGGTCCAGGGTGCCCAGCGAGCTGGCCACGACCAGCAGCCGCCCGCCCGGCCGCAGGACCGGCCCGAACGACCGCAGCACCGCGTGGGTGCCGCCGTTCGCGACGTCGATGAAGACGTCCGCCTGCTCGGCCTGCGGGCGGCCCGGGTCGAGCGGGCCGACGGCGTTCGAGAGCACGATGTCGACCGGCGCGGCGAAGCGAGCCACCGCGGCCGGGTCGGAGACGTCGAGGACGCGCCCCTCGACCCGGCTGCGGGTCGCCGGATCGGCGGCGACCCTCGAAACAGCCGCCGCCACCCGCCCGGCGTCGCGGCCGGTGAGCAGGACGAGGTCTTCGGGAGCGAGGCGGGCGGCGAGCCCGCGGACGAGGGCGAAGCCGAGGCCCTGGTTGGCCCCGGTCACCACGGCAGTGCGTGTCATACCGCCACGCTAGGAGCGCGAACGCCATGCGAAAAGCGAGAATTAAGCATCCCTGGTATGCGTTAACGTCATGGACTTCGGTGACGTCTCCCTGGTCGCCCTGCGCGTGTTCCGCGAGGTCGCCGAGCGCGGCACCCTCACGGCGGCCGCCAAAGCGCTCGGCTACACGCAGTCCGCGGTGTCGCGGCAGATCGCGTCACTCGAACGGGTGGCCCGGACGCCCGTGCTGGAACGCAAGCCCGACGGCGTCCGCCTCACCGCGGCCGGGACCGTCGTGCTGCGCCACGCCGTCGCGGTGCTCGACGAGATCGACGCCGCCGGGCGCGAGCTGGCCGGGCTGCCCGCCGACGCCGGCACGGTCCGCCTGGGCTGGTTCCCCAGCGCGGGCGCGGTCCTGGTGCCCCGCGCGGTCGCCGAACTCCGGCGCACGCACCCCGCCATCACCGCGGTCACCCGGGAAGGCACGACGCCGGTCCTCGTCCGGGCCCTGCGCGCGGGCACGATCGATCTCGCTGTCCTCGGCTCGGTCCCGCCGTTCCGCCCACCCGACGCCGAGACGCCGGCGCTGCACCTGGAGACGCTCGCCGAACGCAGCCTCCGCCTCGCCGTGCCCGCGGGCCACCCGCTGGCCGGCGCCGGGCCGGTCGACGTCGCCGAGCTGCGCGGGCAGCGCTGGATCGCCGGGCCGTCGTCGGGGGAGGACACGCTGATGGGTGTCTGGCCGGGCCTCGACGAGCGGCCCGACATCGCCCACACCGCCCGCGACTGGCTGGCCAAGCTGAACCTGGTCGCCGCCGGCTGCGGGCTGACGACGTTGCCCGCGTCGCTCGCCGACGCCGTGCCGCCGGGCGTGCGGGTGCTGGACGTGCGCGGCGGCCCGGCGGAGCGGCGGCGAGTGCTGCTCGCGCGCCTCCCGGGTCCGCTGTCCGAGCCCGCGGCCCTGCTGGCCGACGTCCTGCGCCGCACCGCCGGATGACCCGGATCACGTTCATTCCGGTCACATCGCCCGCCGCCGCGGGGTCTACTGCTACGAGCGGCGACGGAAGGGACCAGACACAGTGGACGCGCTGACCGAGCGGTTCGAACGGGAGCGTCCGCGGCTGCGGGCGGTCGCCTACCGCATGCTGGGCTCGGCCGCCGAAGCCGACGACGCCGTCCAGGAGGCGTGGCTGCGGTTCCACCGCACCGACACCGGCGAGATCGACAACCTCCCCGCGTGGCTGACCACCGTGGTCGCCCGCGTGTGCCTGTCCCTGCTGCGCACGCGCCGCAACCACCGCGAAGAGCCCCTGGACGCCCAGCCCGAGCGGGACGACGACCGCCGCGACCCCGGCCAGGAGGCCGAGCTGGCCGACACCGTCGGGCTCGCGCTGCTGGTGGTGCTCGACGCGCTGGGGCCGGCCGAGCGCGTCGCGTTCGTGCTGCACGACATGTTCGCCGTGCCCTTCGACGAGATCGCGCCGGTGATCGGCAAGACCCCGGCCGCCACCCGGCAGCTCGCGAGCCGCGCCCGCCGCCGGGTGAAGGGCGGCGAGGCGGCGGACGCGGACCTGCCCCGGCGGCGCAAGGTCGTCGAAGCGTTCCTGGCGGCCTCGCGCGGCGGCGACTTCGAAGCGCTGCTGTCCCTGCTCGACCCGGACGTGGTGCTGCACGCCGACCGGTTCGTCGGCCCGAGCCCGGCGCCGATCGAGCTGCGTGGTGTCGAGAGCGTCCGCCGCGGCGCGATCCTGGCGTCCGAGCGGGCGCGGGCGAGCGAACTCGCCCTGGTCGACGGCGCTCCCGGCCTGCTCATGGTGCGCGACGGGCGGCCGGCCGTCGTCCTGGCGTTCCGCGTCGACGGCGACCGCATCACCGGCATCGAGGTCATCGCCGATCCCGAGCGGCTGGCGGTGTTGGAACTGGCGGTGCTCTAACCCAGGGCGGTGCGAAGGCGGGCTTCGCGCTCTGACGGCGTCTGGCGCGGGCAGCTCACGCACTTGGGGTTGCCGACTTCGTAGATCAGGCAGCACGAAGCACGCCGTACGGCCGGGGTGCGGCCGACGCGCACGAAACGCGGCTTCGGCAGGCCCAGGCCGATCGCGGCGACGAGGGGTTCGGCGAGGGCCATCGCGCGCTCCGGATCGGGCGTCCACAGCAGCCGGTTGCCGATGGAGTCGGTGGCGATCGCGCCGAGCGCGCGTTCCCGCGCCCCGCTGACGGCTGCGATGGTGCCGATCGCGGTGCCGAGGGCGCCGGTGAGCGCGGCACCTACCGCGGGGAGGCCACCGTCCAGCGGACGGGTCGATCGGGCGCCGAGGAACCGCCCGTCGGCGACGAGGTCGAGCTCCACGGCGGCCAAGCTCGGATCGACCGGCGTTCCGGCCACCAGGCCCTCGACGGCCGGGGCCACGAGGACCGACGACAGCGAGTACCACCAGATCGTGCCGAGCACCTCGGGTCGCGCGCAGCCGTACAGCTTCGCGGCGCCGCCGATGCGGGCCCGCACCCACTCCGCGTCCGCGAGCCGGGTCGCGGACGCGGTCCAGTCGGCCTTCACGCCTTCACCCTTCCAGACTCAGCGCGGCCGGTACGTGGAGACCGTGAACGAGATCGTCACCACCTGGGACTCGCTCAGCGCGTCCAGGCGCTCGCGGCGGCCGTCGCGGTCCAGGTGGAACCCGGCGGGACCCATCTCGACCGCCTGGCGCACCTGCCGCGGCGTCAGCTCGACCTCGCGCCGGACCTCCGTGCGGCCGGTGCGCGTGAAGTGCTCGCCGAGGGTGGCGTCCAGGCGTTCGTCCTTGCGCTCGTCGACGGCCAGCACGAGGTCCCCCAGCTCGCGGAGGTGGTCCGGCGCCGGCGCGGCGACGACCAGCAGGCCGCCGGGGCGCAGCACGCGGTGGAACTCCGGCCCGTTGCGCGGGGCGAAGACGTTCAGCACGACCGACGCCACGCCGTCGCCCACCGGCCACGGCTCCCACAGGTTCCACACCGCCGCGCCCAGCCGCGGGTGGGCCCGCGCCGCCCGCCGCAGAGCGACGGCCGAGACGTCCAGCGCGAGGCCGAACGCCTCCGACCCGTCCAGCACCCGTGCGAGGTAGTACCCCGTGCCCGCGCCGGCGTCGACGACCAGCCCGCCGGCCCCGGCGCAGACGCGGGCCAGCTCGTCGGCGAGGGGTTCGTACGCGCCCGAGGCGAGGAAGTCCGCGCGCGCCGCGACCATCGGTGCGGTGTCCGCCGTCCCGGCCGGGATTCGCGCGTGCAACAGGTTCACGTAACCCTGCCGGGCTAGATCGAAAGAGTGGCGATTCCCGCAACGCAGCGTGCGTCCCGCTGCGCCGATCGGGTCACCGCACACCGAACACCGCAGGGCCGCGACGACCGGGGGTGGCAGTGGGTCATTCCCGTGGTCGGCCGGTGTCATGGGGATATTCGACCACGACGTTTCGCAACCGGACACTCCAGGAGGGGTCGCGGGAAACCTGGCCGTAACAACCGGGCGCGGACAGTTCACGCGGGCGAAACCTCGCGCGCCGCCCCGTGAAACACCGCGCGCCAAAACTGCCAACGCACGAACCCAGGGCACGGGAGGACGATGTGCTGAACGCAGGAGACACCGCGTGGGTATTGGCCAGCGCCGCGCTGGTCATGCTCATGACCCCAGGACTGGCGTTCTTCTATGGCGGCATGGTCCGCGCGAAGAGCGTCCTGAACATGCTGATGATGAACTTCATCGCGCTGGCCGTGGTGGGGGTGCTGTGGGCCCTGTACGGCTTCTCGATGTCGTTCGGCGACGACGCTTTCGGAGGTTTCCTCGGTAACTTCCACTTCGCGGGCCTCGAAAACACCTTCGGGAAGCTCGCCGGGTTCGCGGTCGCCGCCACCGACACCACGCCGGCGGTCGCCTGGCCCGGTTCGGACGCGCTGCCGGTGCTCGCATTCGTGATGTTCCAGCTGATGTTCGCGATCATCACGCCCGCGCTGATCTCCGGCGCCATCGCCGACCGCGCGAAGTTCTGGGGCTGGACGCTGTTCGTCGTCATCTGGGTGACGGTCGTGTACTTCCCGGTCGCGCACTGGGTGTTCTCCTTCAACGGCTTCATCGGCGAGAACGCCGTCGGCGGCTGGATCGCCAACAACCTCAAGGCACTCGACTTCGCCGGTGGCACTGCGGTCCACATCAACGCCGGTGCCGCGGGTCTCGCCCTCGCCATCGTGCTCGGCAAGCGCAAGGGCTGGCCGAAGGACACCGGGCGCCCGCACAACGTCCCGTTCGTGCTCCTCGGCGCCTCGCTGCTGTGGTTCGGCTGGTACGGCTTCAACGCCGGGTCCGCCCTGGCCGCCAACGACCTCGCGGCCGTCGCGTTCACCAACACCACTGTCGCCACCGCCGCCGCCGTTCTCGGCTGGCTGCTGGTGGAGCAGCTCAAGTTCGGCAAGCCGACCACCCTCGGCGCGGCCTCCGGCGCGGTCGCCGGCCTGGTCGCCATCACCCCGGCGTGTGGTTTCGTGAGCCCGATCGGGGCCATCGCGATCGGCCTCATCGCCGGTGCGGTCTGCGCGCTCGCCATCTCGCTCAAGTTCAAGTTCGGCTTCGACGACTCCCTCGACGTCGTCGGCGTCCACCTGGTCGGTGGCATCGTCGGCACGCTGCTGATCGGCTTCTTCGGCACCACCAGCGTCAACGCGCTCGGTGCGGACGGCCTGTTCTACGGCGGCGGGTTCACCCAGCTGGGTCGCCAGGCCGCGGCCGCCGGTGCGGTGCTCGCGTACTCCTTCGTGCTGTCCTTCATCATCGGCTTCGTGATCAAGAAGGCCGGCGGCTTCCGCGTCAGCACCGAGGACGAGGTCAGCGGCATCGACGAAGCCCAGCACGCGGAAAGCGCGTACGACTTCACCGGATCCGGCGGTGGCCTCGGCCAGCCGACCACCATCCCGGTGAAGTCCGCCACCCCGGCCGCGAAACTCGAGGAGAGCAAGGCATGAAGCTCATCACGGCGATTGTCAAGCCGTTCACGCTCGACGACGTCCGCTCCGCGCTGGAGCAGCTGGGCGTGCTGGGCATGACGGTCAGCGAAGTCCAGGGCTACGGCCGGCAGAAGGGCCACACCGAGGTCTACCGCGGCGCGGAGTACTCGGTGGACTTCGTGGCCAAGCTGAAGGTCGAGGTCGTCACCGACGACACCAACGTGGAGAAGGTCCTCGAGGCCATCACCACGGCCGCGCACACCGGCAAGATCGGTGACGGCAAGGTGTGGGTGACGCCGGTGGAGACCGTCATCCGGGTACGGACCGGCGAGCGCGGCACGGACGCCCTATAAGGCGTCTGGGATGGCCGACGGGGGCGAACTGGTCAAGGCCACCGAGCGACTGCTCGAGGGCAGGCACGGGAGGCTGGGGGCGTCCGCTTTGCGGGCGGCCCTGGTCGACCTCTACGAGTTCTGGCTGGGCAGGGGAGCCTCGGCGGCCGGCGTCGACACCGCGGAACCGGGTGTCGCGCTGGTCGCCGTGGGCGGGCTCGGCCGCCGGGAGCTGGTGCCGTTCTCCGATCTCGACCTGCTGCTGGTGCACAACGGCAACAGCGGCGTCGGCGAGATCGCGGACGCGCTCTGGTATCCCTTGTGGGACGCGAAAGTCGGGCTCGACCACTCGGTCCGCACGCCGGGTGAGGCGCTGAAGGTCGCTTCGGAGGACCTGCGCGTGGCCATGGGCCTGCTCGACGCCCGGCACCTCGCCGGGGACGCCGAGCTGAGCGGCCGCCTGGTGTCCGCGGCGCGCGACCAGTGGCGCCGCACGGCGCGCAAGCAGATCCCGGACCTGACGGCGTCGGTCCGGCAGCGCTGGGCCCGCAGCGGCGAAATCGCGCAGTCCGCCGAACCGGACCTCAAGCACGGCCGGGGCGGATTGCGGGACTTCGCCGTCCTGGAAGCCCTCGCCGCGGCGCAGCTCACCGCGCGTCCGGGCGAGGAACTCCTGGAAGCGAAGGGACTCCTCCTCGACGTCCGCACGGAGCTGCGGCGTGAGATCCGGCGCGAACGGGACGTCCTGTCCGCGGCGGAGGCCGAACTGGTCGCGGCCGAGCTCGGCTTCGGCGACCGGTTCACGTTGGCCCGCAAGCTGTCCGGAGCGGGCCGCACGATCGCGTACGCCCTGGACGTGGCACTGCGGTCCACTGTGGAGCCACCTCGGTCACGCTTCGGGCGACGTCCGTCGCGGACGCCGCTCGCGGAAAACGTGGTGCTGCACGGCAACGAGGTGGCGCTGGCCCGCGACGCCGTGCCGGCCCGGGACCCGGCGCTGCTGCTGCGCGTCGCGGCGGCGTCGGCGCGCACGGGCAAGCCGATCGCGCTCGGCACGCTCAAAGCGCTGGCCGAGTCGGCCCCGGAGCTGCGCGCCCCGTGGCCGGCCGAGGCGCTGAACGCGCTGGTCGAGCTGCTGGGCGCCGGCGAGGGATTGGTCGACGCGGTCGAGTCCCTGGACCGGACGGGCCTGTGGTCCCGCCTGTTCCCGGAGTGGGGCGCGGTCCGCGACCTGCCGCCGCGCTCGCCGGTGCACCAGTGGACGGTCGACCGGCACCTGGTCCGCACGTGCGTCGAGGCGGCCAAGCTGACGACCACGGTGTCCCGCCCGGACCTGCTGCTGATCGGCGCGCTCCTGCACGACATCGGCAAGGGCCGCGACGCCGATCATTCGGAGCTGGGCGCCAAGATCTCGGCCCAGGTCGCGACCAGGCTGGGCCTCACCCCGGCCGACGTCGCCACGGTGTCGGCCGTGGTCCGCCACCACCTCCTGCTGCCGCACACGGCGACCCGGCGCGACATCAGCGAGCCGGCCACGGTGGCCCGGGTGGTGAAAACCCTGGACAGCGACCTCGTCCTGGTCGAGCTGTTGCACGCCCTGACCCAGGCCGACTCGCTGGCAACGGGCCCCGGGGTGTGGACGGACTGGAAGGCACGCCTGCTGGCGGAGCTGGTCTCGGGCTGCGAAGAAGTGCTGCACGGCAAGGGTTTCACGGCCCCTTCGCCGATGGACGACGAACAACGCGAGCTCGTCGCATCAGCGGTGGCCTCGGGCACGGGCGAGATCCGGATCAGCTCCCACGGAAAGGTGGTCACGGTCCTGCTGGCGGTCCCGGCCAGGGCGGAGCTCCTGGCCCCGGCGGCGGGCGTGCTGGCCCTGAACTCCCTGGAGGTCCACTCGGCGATCCTGCGAGGCCACAACGGCGGCCGCGCGGGAGTGTTCACGGCCTCGCCGAAGTTCGGGTCGCTCCCGGACGCGACGTTGCTGCGGGAGCAGTTCGCCCGGGCGGTGGCGGGCACGTTGCCACTGACCCAGCGCCTGGCGGCGAAGGAGCGTGACTACGGCTCGCCGGCCCCGGTGGCGCCCAAGGTGCTCTGGTTCGACGACGAGACATCGGGCCCGGACACGGTGGTGCTGGAACTGCGCGCGGCCGACCGGATCGGGTTGTTGTTCCGCGTGGCGGGAGCACTGCGCCGCTGCGACGCGGAGGTCCGCTGGGCCAAGGCGTCGACCCTGGGCGGAGCGGTGGTGGACTCGTTCGCGGTGACCCCCCGGAGCGGCCGCATCGAGCCGGGGTGGCGGCGCGAGGTGGAGCAGGCCGTCCTAGCCGCGGCGTCCTGAGGGTGTTGTTCGAAGCTGCGGGCGGCCGCAGCTTCGAACAATGCGGTAATTGATGTAACAAGTGGTCCGCCCGCCGCGAGTTCAGTCGCATGGCCGGGACGAAAAAGTGGTCGACGGACAGCAACGTAACGCCGAGCTGGCCGCCCTACAGAACGTGACCCCGGACAGCCGACGCCGGCTGGTCGAGAATGCGCTCCTGTTCAAATCCCGGGTCAGCGCTCTGTCCGGGCCGGACCGTGAGCGTCTAGTCTCGTTCATGTTCGCGAAGACCAAGGCCCACGAGTCGATCCTGAAGGAGTTCCGGGCCTCGGTGCTGCAGCGGTTCCCGGATGGCCGGATGTTCATCGACGACGTGCTCGTTCCGTTCTCGGACGCCTTCGAAGTGGTCACCCGGGCGAGCTACGCCGGCGGACCGGATGCCGAAGCGATCAACCGGCTGCTGGGCTGGCTGAACCAGCTGGGCAACACAGGCTGGATCCCGCCGGCGATCAGCTACTTCAGCCGCCCGACGGCCGATTCGGCGTCCCTTCTGCGGTTCCTGACCGACCTCGAACGGCTCGCCGGGAGCATGCTCATCCGCCGTGTGGACATCACCCGGCGGGTCGAGCGCTACGGGCGTGTTCTCGACTGGATGGAAAACGATCGCGACCTCTACTCGGACGAGTCGCCGCTGCAGCTCTCCCCGGCCGAGCAGGGCGAGACCCTCGGCAAGCTGGACGCCGAGATCTACACCGTTCTGCGGGTCCGCTCCTACGTCTTGCAACGCCTGAATTCCGCCCTGTCGGACGGCGGGGCCGGATACGACCAAGTACTTCGAGCCGACGAGCTGGCCGCCGTTCGTGCTGACGTCCCAGGTGCTCGCGAGCGACGTCTGGACCCTCGCCGTGCTGGACGAGCGTCAGGAGCTCCTGCTGAAGGTGCTCGGCGCCCTCTGGCGGCTGGAACCGGCGGCGTCCTAGGCGATCGCCGTGCCGTCGACCACCTGGTTGCGGCCCGCATCCTTGGCTCGGTAGAGGGCCTTGTCGGCGGCCTGCAGCAGGCGGTCGACGGCCGTTCCGCCGTCCGGGTAGGTGGCGACGCCGATGGAGGCGGACAGGCCGCCGATCGCGCGGGTGCCCGTGCCGTCCTCGTACTCGACGCGCAGGGACTCGATCGCCGAGCGGATGCGCTCGGCCACCGCCAGGACCGCCGCCGGCCCGATGTCCGGCAGCAGGACGACGAACTCCTCGCCGCCGAAGCGGCCGACCGAGTCGTAGTCGCGGACGGCGCTCTTGATCGTCGCCGCGACCGCGCGCAGCACCGTGTCGCCCGCCAGGTGGCCGTGCTCGTCGTTGATCAGCTTGAAGTAGTCCAGGTCGATCATCAGCACGCCGAACGTGCTGCGCGTGTTCCGCTGGGCGCGGGCCAGTTCGCGTGACGCGAGCAGGTGCCACCCGGTCGTGTTGAACAGGCCGGTCTTCTCGTCGGTCGTCGCGGCGATCTCCAGCTGCTTGATCAGCACCGCCCGGTGCAGCACCAGCAGCGGCGGCACGATCGCGACGGCGAGCGCGGGCAGCGTCGCCAGCGTCAACGCCGTGAGCAGGCCCAGGCAGAGCGTCGCGACCTCGAGGAGGTTGTCGCCGAGGCCGCCGAAGAACGCCTTGATCGTGCGCTTGGTGATCGTCAGCGCCGGGACGATGGTGATCGCCGCGACCAGGAAGTACGTGACGGCGGCCAGCGTGATGGCCGTGACGCCGCGCCAGCCCGCCGTCAGCGCCGCGTACATGTCCGGGACACCGAGGCGGCCCAAGACGAGTTCGGCCGAGTAGCAGGTGATGACGACCAGCGTCGCGTTCAGCGTCGTCCGGAACGGCGGGACGCGCTTGATCCGCGCGAGGCTGCGCGTCGCCAGGTGCAGGTAGAGGACGGCGATCAGCGCGGTGACCAGCGCGGGCGGCAGGAGCAGCACGCCGGCGAACGTCCAGACCGACGTCAGGTTGATGTGCGGGGTGTCGGACACCAGACGTCGGACGCGTTCGATCTTCCGGCCCAGCTCGGCCTGCAGCACGCCGAGGCCCGCGAGGACGCCGAAGACGGCCACGTCCCACCCGCGCGCGGGGACTTCCACGGCGCTCCAGGTGGTGGCCACGAGCGCCACGGACTCGACGAGGAAGCAGTAGAAGATCAGCGACCCGCGCTGCCGCCAGAGGGTCCAGTGAGCAGGGTTCAGCGCCCCACGGATCCGTCCCGCGCGGGGTTGGGCCGGACGGGCGCCGTCCATACTCAAGGCGGTGCAACTCCCCTGGGTGATCCGACGATCCGCATCCACCCCACCACACCGGGCGGCCGCGATCGATGATTGCCACACGTTCGGAGCAGTGAAGGGAGGCCGCCGCCATGCGCAACCGCGAGTCCTGAGGCCCCCGAGTCCCGAAGTCCGCGCGAACCGCCGGAGGGAGGCCGTCATGCGCAACCGCGAATCCTGAGCCGCTGTGCCCCTCGTCCGCCCGTGTTCGAGAGGAGCTGTCGTGCGCAATCGCGAGTCCTGAAATCGATGCGATCCCTGTCCACCCGTGCCCGGAGGGAGAGCCGCCGTGCGCAACCGCGAGTCCTGAGCTTCGCCGTGACCCCCGTCCGCCTGTGCTCGAGAGGAGAGCTGTCGTGCGCAACCGCGAGTCCTGAGACCTGCCGTGACCCCGTCCACCTGCTTGAGAGGAGCCGTCGTGCGCAACCGCGAGTCCTGACCCAGCCGTGCACCCCGTCCGTTCCCGTCCGAGAGAGGAATCGTCACCATGCGCAACCGTGAGTCGTGAATTCGCGCCGGAGGAGGATCCGGCCGGCCCTCATCCGCGGGCCCGGGTGGGACCGCTCAGGCGGTCGCGCCGCCGTCGACGACCAGATCGTGTCCCACGGTGAACGCGGCTTCGTCCGAAGCCAGCCACAGCACCGCGGCGGCCACTTCGGCGGTGGCACCCACCCGGCCCAGCGGAATCGCGCCCTTGAGCCGCTCGGCGCGATCGGCGTCCGTCTCGCCGGGACGCCGGGACATGTCCGTGTCGGTCGCGCCCGGGCTGACGGCGTTGATGCGGACACCGTCGGCGATGTGGTCGCGCGCCGCCGTCCTGGTCAGCGCGCTCACCGCGGCCTTCGACGCCGCGTAGGCCGCCATGTTCGGCAGCCGGCCGTGCGCGCCGATGTTCGACGCCATGTTGACGATCGCGCCGCCGCCGTGCGCCCGCATGTGCGCGACCTCGTGCTTCAGGCACAGCCACGTCCCGGTGACGTTCGTGCCCAGCACCGCCCCGAAGTCGTCCTCGCCGAGGTCCGCGGCCGGGGCCGGCGACCCGAGGATGCCCGCGTTGTTGAACGCGACGTCCAGCCCGCCGTGCCGCGCGACGACCGTCTCCACCATCCGCGCCACGTCCGCGGAGTCGGTCACGTCGACCGTCACCGCGCTCGCGTCACCGCCGATGTCCCGCACCGCCGACTCGAGCCGCTGCCCGTCGCGCCCGGCCACGACCACCGTCGCGCCTTCGTCCGCGAACGCGCGCGCCGTCGCCCGTCCGATACCCGAGCCGCCGCCCGTCACCAGGACGACCTTGCCCGCAAAACGTGCCCCCATCGTGGTCCTTCTTTCTGGTCTGATCAGTCTTGAATGAGCAGGCGCAGCGCCTGGGAGACGGCTGCGTTCACCCGGCTCGCCGCGTCGGTGCCCTTGCCCAGGACGCGCAGTCCCTGCAGCACGGTGAGCAGGAAACGCGCCAGCGTCGCCGGGTCGCTGCCGGCGGGGAGTTCGTCCTGGGCCTTCGCGCGTTCCAGCGCCATCGTGAGGGCGACCTCGAGGGTGTCCCAGCTGCGTTCCACCACCCGCGCGACTTCGGGATCGTGGGGGAGCAGCTCGATCGCCGCGTTGACGACGAAGCAGCCCATTCTCGTTTCGTCGCCCAGGATTTCCGCGGCGTACGCGTCGAACAGCCGGCGCACGGCGGCCACTCCGGAACCCGGCTTCGACAGCTGGGCCATCACTCGTGCGTCGGTCCGTTCGGCGTAGCGCTTCAACGCCGTGACGTAGAGGTCGTGCTTCGTGCCGAAGGTGGCGTACAGGCTCGCCTTGGCGACGCCGAGGTGCGTGACGAGGTCGCTGACCGACGTCGCCTCGTACCCCTGCCGCCGGAAGAGCGTGAGCGCGCCGTCGCAGGCTTCGCCGACGTCGAACTCCTTGACCCGCGACATGATCGAACCCTAGCCGTATCGAGAACGCTCGGTCAAATATGTGGATGGCGGTGTGTCGCGTCCGGTCACGGCGCGTGCGGTGGCACTATGGCTGCTTCGACCGGCCCGAGGGGGTGAGCGATGCAGGATCGGCTGACGCTGCCGCCGACCGTCGTCGCCACCCACCTGCGGTCCTGCGCCGAGGAACTCGCCGCCGGACTGCGCTGTGGCGGCCCGGGTGCGACGACGGCCGAGCTCACCGACGTCGTCGCCCAGCTGGTCGCCGGGCAGGAGGCCATTTCCCACGCGCTCGCCGGCCTCGCCGCCCGGGTCGAAGGCGGTTCGGCCGCCCTCGCCGCGGCGCCGCCGCTGGACGTCGAGGTGGTCACCGAGGTGCTCCGCGCGGCCGCGATCGCTTCCCGGTGCTCGGCGGAGGCGCTCGACGAGGTCACGCCGTCGTTCGAATGTGTGAGCGAATCCGTCTCGCCTGACACCCGTTTGTAGCTGTCGATCCGCCGCGGCCGCTGTCTAGCCTGGGAGCTGCGGAGGTGGCACGGATGCGCGCAGTGTGGACCGGCACGATCGGGTTCGGCGGTTACGCCATCCCGGTGAAGGCGTACAGCGCCACCGAGGAGAGGGAAATTCCGCTGCACCAGGTGCACGAGCCCGACGGCGGCCGTATCCGGGTCAAGCGCGTGTGCGAGGTCGACGGCGCCGAGGTACCGCCCGAGGAGATGGTCCGCGGCTACCCCCTCCCCGGCGGCGACGTCGTCCTGCTGTCCGACCACGAGCTCGCGTCGCTCCCGATGGCGGGCCGCACGATCGCCATCCGCGGGTTCGCGCCGGCCCCCGACGTCGATCCGCTCTGGTTCGCCAAGAGCTACTACCTCGAACCCGAACCCGCGGGCACGAAGCCGTACGTGCTGTTCAGCGAGGCACTCCAGCAGTCGGGCCGGCTCGCGCTGGTCACCGTCGCGCTCCGCCGCCGCGAGACGCTCGGGGCGCTGCGCGTCCGCGACCAGGTGATCGTGCTGGAGACGATGCGCTGGCCCGACGAGGTGCGCACCCCCGACTTCCCGTTCCAGCACGCCGACGTCGACATCCGCCCCGGCGAGCTGCGGCGCGCGGTGAACCTGATCGAAGAGCTGACCGGCGAGTTCGACCCCGGCCGCTACCCCGACCGTTACCGCGAGGCCTTCGAAGCGTTGGTCCAGGCGAAGATCGACGGCGCCGAGGTCGTCCAGCCGACGGCCGCGGAGCAGGCCGAGGGAGTAACCCGCCTGCTGGCGGCGTTGCAGGAGAGCGCCGCTGAAGCGGAGGACGCGCGCAACGCGGCCGTCACCAAAGCCAAGGCGGCTGCTTCGAGGGCCGCCAAGGCGCGTACAACGGCGAAGCGAGCCGCGACGCGCAGCCGTGGCCGCGCGAAGACGACTTGAGTATTACTACCCACGGGTAATTGAGGGTTCTCACACTCAACCCGCCACCCCTCGGCGCGGCAGACTTCCTTCTGCCAGCGAGTACCGGATCGCCGGCGAGGGGGGAAGTCCGGACGGCCCCTGGGGAGGTGAGCCGTCCAGACGCCAGGGTTCCGGGGCGGGCCGGAGGAGGAGCGGCCCGTTTCCGGAACCCGTCCCGCACCGCGGGGAGGCGGCGCGGGACACCAAGGGGGTGTCCGAAGGCTGCCGTGGAGGGATCGAGGGGTCTCCACGGCAGCTTTCAGGCGTCCGCGACTCGGATCAGCAGGTCGGCGGCCAGCCGGAGCAGCTGCTGCTCGGTCGGCGAGAGCGTCGACTCGATGGCCCCGGCCAGCCAGCGTTCGCGTTGGGTGCTGTACCGGCGCAGGACGGCCAGGCCCTCGTCGGTGATGCTGACCCGCGAACGGCGCCCGTCGTCGGGGTCCGGCGTCCGCTCGATGTGGCCGCGGAGGTCGAGCGACGCCAGGATGCGGGTGAGCGACTGCGGCTGCAGCCGTTCCGCTTCGGCCAGCTCGGTGGGCGTCTGCGTGCCCGCGCGGTAGAGCCGGCTCAGCACCGCGAGCACGGCCGGTCCGGGGATGTGCCGGTCCGCCTCCGCGCGCATCCGCCAGTTCAGCCGTCCGACGCCTTCGCGCACCCGCCGGGACAGGTCGGCGAGTTCGGCGTCGGCGGTGACCCGCGCGGCGGTCTCGTCAAGGGTCCGGGCCGGTTCCGTGTGCATGGACCCACATTAGGTGTTCCCTCGGACCAGCCGGGCATAACGCCCACCGCGCGTCAGCAGCTCGTCGTGCGTCCCGCGTTCCACGATCCGGCCCTCGTGCAGCACCACGATCTGGTCCGCGTGCTCCACAGTGGACAGCCGGTGCGCGATCGTCAGCGTCGTGCGGCCGGCGGCGAGCCTGTCCAGCTCGGCCTGCACCGAACGTTCGGTGCGGGTGTCGAGCGCGCTGGTCGCCTCGTCGAGGATGAGCACCGGTGGGCTGCGCAGCATCACCCGGGCGATCGCGATCCGCTGCTTCTCGCCGCCGGAGAAGCGGTAGCCGCGCTGGCCGACGACCGTGTCGTAACCCTCCGGCAGCCCGGCCAGGGTGTCGTGGATGTGCGCGGCCTTCGCCGCCCGTTCGATCTCGTCGTCCGTCGCGTCCGGCTTGGCGAAGCGCAGGTTCTCCCGCACCGTGTCGTGGAAGAGGTAGGTCTCCTGCGACACCAGCCCCACGCCGGCCGCGAGCGAAGCCAGCGTGACGTCCCGGACATCGGTGCCGTCGATCGTCACGGAGCCGCCGCTTACCTCGTACAACCGGGCGACGAGGTAAGCGAGCGTCGTCTTGCCCGAGCCCGTCGAACCGACCAGTGCCGTCGTGGTCCCGGCCGGCACGTCGAGGTCGATGTCCCGCAGCGTCGGCGGGCCGTCTTCGGCGTAGCGGAACGAGACGCCCCGCATCGAGACGTCGCCGCGGCGCACCTCCAGCTCCCGCGCACCGGGCTTGTCCGCGATCTCCACCGGCAGGTCCAGGACCTCGAAGATGCGGCCGAACAGCGCTTTCGACGTCGCCACGTTCTGGCCGATGGTCTGCATCGCGCTCGCCGGCGCGACCAGCCGGTTGAGCATGCTGGTGAACGCCACGACGGTGCCGAGCGAGATCGGCGACGCCCCGCCCGCCAGCGCCAGCCCGGCGATCCAGTAGACCAGCGCCGGGATCACCGTCAAGCTCATCGCCCGCGACGCGATCTGCCAGCGGCCGGCCAGTGCGGCCGCTCGTTCCAGCGAAGCGATCTCCCGCGACTCCGCCGCGAAACGCTCGCGCATCGCCCGCTCGTTGCCCATGGTCTTGGCGAGCAACACCCCGGTGACCGACAGGGACTCTTCGACCATCGTGGTCAGCCGGGCCATCCGGCGGGTCCGGCCGCGGGCCAGGATCCGCCGCTTCTTGCCCAGCCGCAGCGTGAACAGCAGGAACAACGGCACGACGATCAACGACAGCGCCGCGAGCTGCCAATCCAGCAGGACCAGGGCCACCGCGATGGCGATCGTCGTGGTCGCGTTCTGGACCATCGACCCGGCCGTCGTGGTGATCACGTTGTCCACCCCGCCGATGTCGTTGAACACCCGCGAGAGCACTTCGCCGCTCTTCGTCCGCGTGAAGAAGCCGAGCGACATCCGCTGGAAGTGGCCGTACACCGAGACGCGCAGCTCGTTCATGACCCGCTGCCCGATGGTGTTGGACAGCCCGGTGGTGGCGACACCGAGGGAGCCGCTGCCGACCGCGCAGACGATCATCCCGGCCGCCAGGAGGCTGATCAGCAGCGTGTCGCGGTGCGGCAGGGCGTCGTCGAGGATCTCGCGCAGCAGGAACGGCGACACCACGCCGAGGCCCGCCTGCACGACGATCAGCGCGAACAGCGCGGCGAGCGGCCCCCGGTGCGGGCGGAACAGCCCGGCGATCCGCCGCAGCGGAACGGGTGCGTCGGCGTCGGCGGCCGGTTCGCTCAGGACAGCGGTCATGCACCTATGTTTACCAAAATCCGCCGTCGGCGCCACCGATTTCCCCGAAGTAACACAAAAGTGGAGCCACACACTGTTTAACGTATGCGTACGAACGCGCGCACACCCGCGAAGAGAAGGAGCGGGAGCGACTACCCTCGACAGGGCCGGCCGCGTCCGGCGCGCCACCATCGACCCAGCTGGAGCGTGCACACCCGTGTTCGACACCCTCTCCGATCGGCTCACCGCCGCCCTGCAGACGCTCACGCGCAAGGGCAGGCTGTCCGACGCCGACATCGACGCCACCGCGCGCGAGATCCGCATCGCGCTGCTGGAGGCCGACGTCGCCCTCGGCGTGGTCAAGACCTTCATCGCGAGGATCAAGGAGCGGGCGAAGGGCGCCGAGGTCTCCCAGGCGCTCAACCCCGCGCAGCAGGTCGTCAAGATCGTCAACGAGGAGCTCGTCGGGATCCTCGGCGGCGAGACGCGCCGGCTGAACCTGGCCAAGACCCCGCCGACCGTGATCATGCTCGCCGGTCTGCAGGGTGCCGGTAAGACGACGCTCGCCGGCAAGCTCGCGATGTGGCTGAAGAAGCAAGGCCACGCGCCGATGCTGGTCGCCTGCGACCTCCAGCGCCCGAACGCCGTCACGCAGCTGCAGGTCGTCGGCGAGCGCGCCGGCGTCGTCACCTTCGCGCCCGAGCCCGGCAACGGCGTCGGTGACCCGGTCGACGTCGCCCGCCGCGCCATCGCCGAGGCCAAGCACGCGCAGCACGACGTCGTCGTGGTGGACACCGCGGGCCGCCTGGGTGTCGACGAAGAGCTGATGAAGCAGGCCGCGGACATCCGCGACGCGGTCGAGCCGGACGAGGTCCTGTTCGTCGTCGACGCGATGATCGGCCAGGACGCCGTGACCACGGCCGAGGCGTTCCGCGACGGCGTCGGCTTCACCGGTGTCGTGCTCACGAAGCTCGACGGCGACGCGCGCGGTGGTGCCGCGCTGTCCGTCCGCGAGGTCACCGGCCAGCCGATCCTCTTCGCCTCCAACGGCGAGAAGCTCGAGGACTTCGACACCTTCCACCCGGACCGGATGGCGTCGCGGATCCTCGGCATGGGTGACGTGCTCACCCTCATCGAGCAGGCCGAGCAGGCCTTCGACCAGAAGCAGGCCGAGAAGGCCGCGGAGAAGCTCTCCAGCGGCCAGCTCACCCTGGAGGACTTCCTCGAGCAGATGCTCGCGGTCCGCAAGATGGGCCCGATCGGCAACCTGCTCGGCATGCTCCCGGGCGCCGGCCAGATGAAGGACCAGCTGGCCCAGGTCGACGACAAGCACCTGGACAAGCTGCAGGCGATCATCCGTGGCATGACCCCGGCCGAGCGCGAAGACCCGAAGATGATCAACGGGTCCCGGCGGCTGCGCATCGCCAACGGCTCCGGCGTCACCGTTCGCGAGGTCAACGACCTGGTCAACCGGTTCTTCGAGGCCCGCAAGATGATGGCCCAGATGGCCGGCCGGTTCGGCTTCGGCGGCGGGGGCGGCTCGAAGTCCCGCAAGGGCAAGAAGGGCAAGAAGGGCCGCGGTCCCACGCCCCCCAAGGTCCGCGGCGGCTTCCCCGGCGGCATGCCGATGCTGCCCCCGGGTGGCGGGATGCCGGGCGGCATGCCCGACCTGTCGCAGCTGGGCGGCATGAACGACGTCCCGGGCTTCGACCCGTCGAAGTTCAAGCTGCCGAAGAACCCCAAGGACAATTGAGCACCGCGCTGCACGCCGCCGGGGTGATCCTGCCCGGCGGCGAGCCGGGGGAGCTGTGGATCACCGGCGGCCGGATCTCGTTCGAGCCGGTGCCGGACGCCGAGACCCTGGGCCGGGACGTCTTCCTCGTGCCCGGCCTGGTCGACGCGCATTGCCACCCCGGCATCGGCGTCGGCGGGCCCGTGTCGCTCGAAGAGGCGGCCGAGCAGGCGATCACCGACCGCAACGCCGGGACGCTGCTCATCCGCGACTGCGGCCTGCCCATCGACGTCCGGCCGCTGCAGCAACGCGCCGACCTGCCCACGATCATCCGTGCCGGTCGGCACCTCGCCCTGGTGAAGCGCTATATCCCCGGCCTCGGCATCGAGCTGGAGGACCCGTCGCAGCTGCCGGACGCGGTCGCCGAGCAAGCTCGCGACGGCGACGGGTGGGTGAAACTCGTCGGGGACTGGATCGACCGCGGCGTGGGCGACCTCGCGCCGCTGTGGCCGGACGACGTCCTGGCCGAAGCCGTCAAGGTGGCGCACGAGAGCGGTGTCCGCGTCACCGCGCACGTGTTCGGCGAAGCGGCGTTGCCGGGGCTGATCGCGTCCGGCATCGACTGCCTCGAACACGGCACCGGGCTGAGCGCCGACCAGCTGGCCGAGCTGGCACGGCACGACGTCGCCCTGGTCCCGACGCTGATCAACATCGAGAACTTCCCGGGCATCGCGGACAAGGCGGGCAAGTACCCGGCGTACGCCGCGCACATGCGCGCGCTGCACGCCGGCGTCAGCGAGATGGTCGCTTCGGCCATCGAAGCCGGCGTACGCGTCTTCGCGGGCAGCGACGCCGGCGGCATGGTCGAGCACGGCAGGCTCGTCGACGAGATCGAGGCGCTCCACCGCGCCGGCATGACCCGCGAGCAGGCCCTCGCGAGCGCGTCCTGGGCCGCCCGCGACTGGCTCGGCCACCCCGGCATCGCCGACGGCGCCCCCGCCGACCTGCTCGTCTACCCGAGCGATCCGCGCGAAGACCTGGGCGTCCTGCGGCATCCGTCGCACATCGTGCTCGGCGGCGTCGTCCACGCGTAGACCCCGCTGATTCCGTTGCGGGGTCGGCACTTTAGCGTGGGAGACGTGACGGACGACGACGGCGCACGGCGCGTGCTGGGAGCGCACTGGTGTTTCGTGGCGTTCTTCGCGGGCATCGCCGGCTACTACCTGGCCAACCTGATCATCGCCGCGGCGGTCAACCGCAACGTCGGCGAGTTCGACCCCCTGGAGCTGCACGACATCGGCCCACTCCTGCTCCTGGCCTTCGTGCCCAACCTCCTGCTCGGCCTCGGCCCGGCGGTGGGCTCGTGGCGGTGGGGACAGGGGCTGCGCGCCGACTTCGGCCTCAAGCCGACCTGGCGCGACGTCCGGATCGGCCTCGCCTGCGGGGTGCTCGCGCTGGTCGTCGGCTACCTGCTCAACCTGATGCTGATCGCGGTCTACGGCGCCGACGACGTCTCCGACAGCCCGCTGACCGACCTCGCCGACACCTTCGACGGCGACACGGTGTGGCTGGTGCTCGCGGCGGTGATCGTCATCGCCGGCGCGCCGATCACCGAAGAACTGCTGGTCCGCGGCACGTTGTGGAACGCGCTGTCGGTCCACCGGATCCCGCCGTGGGTGGTGCTCGTGCTCACCTCGCTCGTGTTCGCCCAGCTGCACGGCGAGCCGACCCGCACCATCGCCCTGTTCGGCCAGGGCATCGCGATGGGACTGGCCCGGCACCTGTCCGGCCGGGTCAGCGCCGGGGTGATCGCCCACGCGGCCAACAACCTGCCGCCCGCGGTGCTCCTCTTCGTCGCGCACTGACCGTTGCGAAGTTCGATGGACAGTAGCTGGACGGATACTGTGAGATCACATCACGGCGGCTAGGCTCGACCTCTGGAGCCGACCGACGCGGAGGGCAAGGCGTGACCACTTCCCAGCCCCGGGACCCGGCTGCCGACGCCACGCCGTTCCCCGAGCCCGAGGAGCCCGCCGCGACCGCCTTCCTGCCGCCGGCGCCGCGGCACCGGTGGGGCTTCGGCGCCTTCCTGCTCGTCGAGGCCGTGCTGCTGGCCTCGGCGGCCTTCGTGTCCGTCCTCGTCGGCGACACCGGTCCCGGCCCGCTGCCGATGCGCGTCGTGCTGCTCGGCACCATGCTGCCGACGATGATCGCGGCCGGCGTCGCGGTGCTGATCACCTTCGTCCGCGGCAACGGGCCCGTGTCCGACCTGCGGCTCGAGTGGCGCTGGGCCGACGTGAAGACCGGGTTGCGCTACGGCTGCGTCGGGCTCGTCTTCACCACCCTCGCCGCCTACCTGTGGACGCAGCTCGTCGGCGACGCGAACGCGACTTCGGCGATCAGCGCGCTGGTCGAAGACCGCCGGATGTCGATCTCCGCGGCCCTGGTGATGTTCGTCTACCTCTGGTTGCTCGGCCCGATCTGCGAGGAGATCATCTACCGCGGCCTGCTCTGGGGTGCCGCGGAACAGCTGCAGTGGCGCAGCGAGCGCTGGGGCCGGGTCGCGGCGTTCCTGCTGTCGACGGCGGTCTTCGCGGCCAGTCACCTCGAGCCCCTGCGGACGACGTTGCTGCTGGTCATCGCGGTACCGATCGGCCTGGTGCGGCTGGTCACCGGCCGGCTGCCGGGCAGCATCGTCGCGCACCAGGTGAACAACTTCCTCCCGGCGCTGACCATCCTGCTCGGGGCCCTCGGGGTGGCCTCTTTCTAGGTGCGCGGGTGCCGTCTGGCAGAATGGGTCACTGCCTGCTTCCGCCGGACCCTCTCACCGTGCGAAAGCTCCTGACCTTCGGGTGCCCGCGTCCGTGTCCCCACTCGGCCCGCGTGCGCCCAGCCCAGCACCAGAGAGATTCGAGGAGAACCCACACCCGTGGCCGTCAAGATCAAGCTGCAGCGCCTCGGCAAGATCCGTGCGCCGTACTACCGCATCATCGTCGCCGACGCGCGCACCCGCCGGGACGGCAAGGCCATCGAGACGATCGGCAAGTACCACCCGAAGGAAGAGCCGAGCCTGATCGAGGTCGTCTCCGAGCGCGCCCAGTACTGGCTGGGTGTCGGCGCGCAGCCGACCGAGCCGGTCCAGCGCCTGCTGGAGATCACCGGTGACTGGCAGAAGTTCAAGGGCCTGCCGGGCGCCGAGGGCACCCTGAAGGTGGCCGAGCCGAAGCCGTCCAAGCAGGACCTGTTCAACGCGGCGCTGGCCGCGGCCGGCGAGGAGCCCTCCACCGAGGCCACCACGCCGAAGAAGAAGTCCACCCCGAAGAAGGCCGAGGCCGAGAAGGCGGAGGCCGCTGAGGGCGAGAAGTCCGAGTGAGTTTCCTCGCGGACTCCCTCGAGCACCTGGTGCGCGGGATCGTCGACAACCCGGACGAGGTCCGGGTCGAGCTGCTGACCACGCGCCGTGGCCGCACGCTCGAGGTGCACGTGCACCCCGACGACCTCGGCAAGGTGATCGGCCGGGGCGGTCGCACGGCGACCGCCCTGCGCACCGTCATGGGCGGCATCGGTGGCCGCGGCGTCCGCGTGGACGTCGTCGACACCGACCGCTGAGCCTTCACGGAAAACGGTCAGGATGGACGTCGTAGTCGGCCGCATCGCGAAGGCGCACGGCATCCGCGGGGAACTCGCGGTGGACGTGCGCACGGACTCGCCGGAAGAGCGGTTCAAGATCGGTGCGGCCGTCACGACGAAGCTGCGTGACGGCAGCAAAAGGGAACTCACCATCGCAGCCGCCCGCGAACACAGCGGGCGGCTGCTGGTGCGTTTCGAGGAGGTCCTGACCCGCGACGTCGCCGAGACGCTGCGGGGCGCGCTGCTGGTGGCCGACACGGCCACGCTGCCGCCCACGTCGGACCCGGACGAGTTCTACGACCACGAGCTGGCCGGCCTGCGGGCCGAGCTCGCCGACGGCACGGTCGTCGGCAAGGTCGTCGAGGTCGTCCACTCGCCGGCGGGGGAGCTCCTGGAGCTCGACGTCGAGGGCCGTGACGTGCTGGTGCCGTTCGTCCGCGCGATCGTCCCCACGGTGGACGTCGCCGGCGGCCGGGTCGTGCTCGACCCGCCGGAAGGGCTCCTGGACGCCTGACATGCGGATCGACGTCGTCACGATCTTCCCCGAGTACCTCGACCCGCTGCGCGCCGCGCTGCTGGGCCGGGCGATCGACCGCGGCCTCATCGAGGTCGGCGTGCACGACCTGCGCGACTGGACGCACGACGTGCACCGCGCGGTCGACGACGCGCCGTACGGCGGCGGCCCCGGCATGGTGATGAAGCCGCAGATCTGGGGCCCGGCACTCGACGACGTCTGCACGTCCGAGACGCGGCTCGTCGTCCCGACGCCGGCCGGGCGGCCGTTCACGCAGGAGCTGGCCCACGCCTACGCGTCGGAAAAGCACCTCGTGTTCGCCTGCGGCCGGTACGAGGGCATCGACCAGCGGGTCGTCGACGACGCGGCCCGCCGGATGCCGGTCGACGAGGTGTCAATCGGCGACTACGTGCTGGTCGGCGGCGAGGCGGCGGTGCTGGTCATGGTCGAGGCCGTCGTCCGGCTGCTGCCCGGCGTGCTCGGCAACGCGCGTTCGGCCGCGGAGGACTCGTTCTCCGACGGCCTGCTCGAAGGGCCCAGCTACACGCGCCCGGAGGTGTGGCGGGACCTCGCCGTGCCGGACGTGCTGCGGTCGGGCAACCACGCGCTGATCGACCGCTGGCGGCGTGACCAGGCCCTCGAGCGCACGGCCCGGCGCCGCCCCGATCTCCTGGCGGCGCTGCCGGAAGGTAGTCTCGACAAGCACGATCGCGGGGTCCTCGAGGGCTTGGACCCCGAGCAGGCCGAGGGCCGGTTCTCCCGGCCCGATCCCGGTCTGTAATACTTGACAGGTTGGCGTGAGTGGACCTCCTCGTCCACGAGCCCGCCATCAGCCCCCCGGGTCGCCCGCAGCGGCACCGTTGCGCGCCCGGGATCTGTACGCAAGCCATACCGAAGACGAGGACGGACCACCGATGAACACCCTGGACGCGCTGGACAAGCAGTCGCTGCGTTCCGACATCCCGGACTTCCGCCCGGGCGACACGCTCAAGGTGAGTGTCCGCGTCATCGAGGGCAACCGCGAGCGCAACCAGGTCTTCCAGGGCGTGGTCATCCGCCGTCAGGGCGGTGGCATCCGGGAGACCTTCACCGTGCGCAAGGTTTCGTTCGGCGTCGGCGTCGAGCGCACCTTCCCGGTGCACTCGCCGAACATCGCCTCGATCGAGGTCTTCAAGCGCGGTGACGTCCGCCGGGCGAAGCTGTACTACCTCCGTGACCTGCGCGGCAAGGCCGCCAAGATCAAGGAGCGTCGCGAGAACCGCGAGACGGCGTCGGCTAACTGAGTCACCACCCCGTTACCGGTAGCCTGACGACGTGGCCGAACCCGTGTCCCAGAACGCTCCCGAGGATGACCCCGATCGCTCCGAGGAGGACAAGCCCAGGCTGTCCCGCTCCGAGGAGCGCGGGGGATCCCGCCGGCGGCGAGCCAAGCCCGCCAAGAAACGGTCGTTCTGGAAGGAACTGCCGATCCTGCTCGTGATCGCCCTGGTGCTCACGATCCTGATCCAGACATTCCTCGCGAAGGTCTTCATGATCCCTTCGGGTTCCATGGAGGCCACCCTGCACGGGTGCCCCGGGTGCACCGGGGACCGGATCCTCGTCGACCGGGTCACCTACGACTTCACCGAGCCCGCTCCGGGTGACGTGATCGTGTTCAAGGGCCCGCAGGCCTGGATCAACAACGAGATCGCGCCGCAGGAGTCGGGCAACATCATCGTCCAGGGGCTGCGTGGTCTCGGCTCGCTGGTCGGGTTCGCCCCGCCGGACGAGCGCGACTTCGTCAAGCGGGTGATCGCCGTCGGCGGCCAGACCGTCCAGTGCTGCGACCCGCAGGGCCGCATGATCGTGGACGGCAAGGCGCTCGACGAGCCGTACATCCACTGGGAAGACCCGGCCGTCCAGGAGCAGAAGACCTTCGAGCCGGTCAAGGTCCCCGCCGGGATGCTGTGGGTCCAGGGCGACAACCGCAACAACTCCGACGATTCCCGGTTCCAGGGTGGCGGCGGCGTGAACGGCGCGGTCCCGGTGGAGAACGTCATCGGCAAGGCGCGGATCATCGTCCTGCCGCCGAGCCGGTGGGGCGGCATCTCCGACCACAACCCGCAGGAAGCGGCGCAGCCGGTGGCCCTGGGTGCACCGGCCTGGCAGAGCGGGCTCCCGCTCGGCGCCGGGATCGCGGCGGCGTGGCCGGCCTTGTTCCTCGGTCGCAAGCTCAAGTCCGGACTGCGCCGGGCGGCCGGGCGGAAACCCTAGCCCCTTGCCGGCAGACGGGTGATCCAGCCTTGACACTTCCCGTTCCCCTGACGGCGGCCGAGCCGATCCGGCCGCCGCGAGCCGTGGTGCGCGGCGACCTCTTCTGGGGTCTGCAGGGCACACTCGATCGCCGTGGCCTCGGCCCGGTCGCCGGCGTGGACGAAGCCGGCGCCGGTGCGTGCGCGGGGCCGCTGGTGGTCGCGGCCTGCGTGCTCAAGCAGGGCGACGCGGCGAAGCTGACCGAGCTGACGGACTCGAAGATGATGACGGCCAAGGCGCGCGACCGGGTCTACGACCTGGTCCTCGCCCGGGCCGTCGACTACTCGGTGATCGTCATCCCGACCGAAGAGGTCGACCTCTACGGCATCCGGGTGATGAACCTGGAGGGTATGCGCCGCGCCGCGGCGGCCCTGCGTGTACATCCGGGGTACATCCTGACCGACGGCTTCCGCGTTCCGGGCCTGACGGCCCCGAACGCGGCGGTCATCAAGGGTGACCGTTCGGTGGCCTGCATCGCGGCCGCGTCGGTGCTGGCCAAGGTGACGCGAGACCGCATCATGGCGGGCTACCACGACGACTTCCCGCACTACGGGTTCGACGTCCACAAGGGGTACAGCACGTCCGACCACGTGGCGGCGCTGCGCGAACACGGTCCCAGCGACGTCCACCGCTGGTCGTACACGAACGTGGCCACGGTGGCTGTCAAGCACGGCCTGCGGCCCGCGCGGCCGGTCCTGCTGACGTACGCGGCACTGGAGAAGGCCATGGAGAACGGCGACGGCGCGAGCCTGACGGCCGTCCTCGACGAAGCTTTGGAACCACAACTCAGCCTGCCGCTGCATGCCCCGGCCGCGGCTGTGGGTCACAATGAACGCTCCGCCGGCGGAGCAGCGGCACGATCCCGAGGAGGGGCGCGGATTTCATGAGCGCAGAGGATCTCGAGAAGTACGAGACCGAGATGGAGCTCTCGCTGTACCGCGAGTACCGCGACATAGTCGGCCAGTTCTCGTACGTGGTGGAGACCGAGCGTCGGTTCTACCTGGCGAACGCGGTGGACGTCCAGGTCCGCGACGGCGGCGGCGAGGTGTACTTCGAGGTCCGCATGTCCGACGCGTGGGTCTGGGACATGTACCGCCCGGCCCGCTTCGTCAAGCACGTCCGGGTCATCACGTTCAAGGACGTCAACGTGGAGGAGCTGGACAAGCCGGACCTCCGTCTTCCGGAAGACGGGCCGTTCTCGGGCTAGTCCCACTCGGAGCTGACCGCGCCGGCTCACCCAGCGGGGTGACCTTCGTCGCTGAACTTGGGGGGCAGGCGGACGTCCACCACCGCGATGTCCGGTG
>NZ_JBSFNC010000101.1:0-33539 GCF_053586895.1 Amycolatopsis sp. NPDC003731
TGGGCGATACTGGGATCGAACCAGTGACCTCTTCGGTGTGAACGAAGCGCTCTCCCCCTGAGCTAATCGCCCGGGTACGAACTTCCACGAAATCCGGGGGTGGACTCGTGGTGCGCGATACTGGGATTGAACCAGTGACCTCTTCCGTGTCAGGGAAGCGCTCTCCCGCTGAGCTAATCGCGCGCTGCGGAACTTCGTACTGGCGGAAGCATATCGGACGCCTCCGGCGGCCGCGCAGGGGGGCCGGTGACCCGAAATCCGCCTGACAGAAGCGCCCCGAAACGGGCACACTGCGAAGGACATCCGTGTTCGCCACGGCCGTCTCCGGCCGACCAGGAGAGTCCCACCCCGATGACCAAAACCGTGTCCACCCCGCCCGCCGACGTGAACCGCGCCCCGGCGCGCTCGGGACTCATCATCGGGATTCTCGTGCTCTCCGCGTTCGTGATGATCCTCAACGAGACCATCCTGAGCGTCGCGCTGCGGGACCTGACCGTCGACCTGCGGGTGCCGACGACGACCGTGCAGTGGCTGACCAGCGGGTTCCTGCTGACCATGGCCGTCGTCATCCCCACGACCGGGTTCATGCTCGAACGGTTCTCGCCGCGGCAGGTCTTCGTGTTCTCGATGGCGGCGTTCAGCCTGGGCACGCTGCTGAGCGCGCTCGCGCCCGGGTTCGGGCTGCTGATGGCCGGGCGCGTCGTGCAAGCCTGCGGCACCGCCGTGATGCTGCCGTTGCTGATGACCACGGTCATGCGGCTGGTGGCGCCGGAACGGCGCGGCGCGACCATGGGCACGATCACGATCGTCATCGCCGTCGCGCCGGCGATCGGGCCGACCATCGGCGGCGCGGTGCTGCCGCTCGGCTGGCGCTGGATGTTCTGGATCGTGCTGCCGCTGGCGATCGCCGCGCTGGTGGCCGGCGGGCTGCTGCTGCGCATCGGCAGCGAGCGCCGTCAGGTGCCGCTGGACGTGCCGTCGGTGCTGCTGTCGGCGATCGGGTTCGGCGGGGTGCTGTACGGCTTGTCCTCCAGCGGCGAGCAGGCCGGGGCCGAGCCGGCGGTGCCGGGCTGGGTGCCGATCGTCGTCGGCGTCGCGGCGCTGGTGGTCTTCACCTGGCGGCAGCTGCGGCTGCAGCGCCGGGACCGCGCGCTGCTCGACCTGCGGCCGTTCACCCACCGCAGCTTCGTCGTCGCGCTGGTGCTGACCGGCCTGCTGTTCGTGTGCCTGATCGGCGCCGCGGCGATCCTGCTGCCGCTCTACCTGCAGACCGTGCTGCACACGAGCACGTTCGTCAGCGGGCTGGCGGTACTGCCCGGCGGTCTGGTGCTGGGCCTGCTGGGCCGCCCGGTCGGCGCGCTGTTCGACAAGGTCGGCGGCCGCCCGCTCGTCATCCCCGGCGCGGCGGCGATGGCCGCTTCGCTGTGGCTGTTCGCGGTGCTGGGGCCGGATTCGCCGCTGATCGCGGTGATCGGGATCCACGTGCTGATGATGGCCGGGCTGGGCCTGATGATGACGCCGCTGTTCGCCGAGTCGCTCGGGGTGCTGCCCGAACACCTGTATTCGCACGGCAGCGCGATCCTTTCGACGCTGCAGCAGGTGGCCGGCGCCCTGGGCACGGCGATGTTCGTCACGGTGGCGACCGTTGGCAGCCACGACACGACCGCGGCCAGCCCGGACGCCTCCGGCCTGCGAGCGGCCTTCATCGTCGCCGGGGTCGTCGGCCTCATCGCCTTCGCCGGCACCTGGCTCATCCGGCGCGGCCCGGTCCCGCAAACCACTTCGCACCACTGAGTCCCGCTTCCACCGGACGAGTGGAAGCGGGACTCTGGCGCGGCTACCCGACCTTGGGCGTCGCGCGGACGCCGCTGTGCAGGTACCGCTCCCCCGTCGGCAAGGTGTAGAACGTCGCCGAGATCCACGACCGGGTGCCCGGCTCGCGGAACGCGAACTGCGGGCCGCCCAAGGGGATCAGGTCGTGTTCCGTCGTCGGTTCCGGGACCAGCTCGGCGATCGGGCCGGTGATCGACTGCCGCATCCGCAAGCCCGCCTCCCCCTCGAAAACCTCGATGCGCATCGACGCCCGTTCGTACACTCCGACGAACTCGTCGACCTCCACGGACGGCGGCTCGGCGGCCGGCGCAATCGGACGCGGCAGCGCCACTCCGGCCAGCGAAGCGAAGATCTCGCGGTAGAGCTCCTCGTACAGGTCGCGAGTGTTGCCGCCGTTGGTGAGCAGCGTGACCGCCAGGCCGTGCGAGGGCAGCAACCGCAGGAACGCCGACTGCCCGATCGTGTTGCCGTCGTGGCCGATCACGCGGTGGCCGTCCCACTCGAAGCGGATCCAGCCGAGGCCCCACGAATCACCCAGCGTGTGCTTGTCCGGCAGGTCCGCCTGCCACTCGGTCATCGCCGCCGCCGACGCCTCCGACAGCACCTCACGGCCGCCCGCCAGGTGCATGCGGGCGAACTCCAGGACATCCGCCGCCGTCGCCGTGATCAGGCCGGCCGGGCCCGCCGAACGCGGGAGGGTCCACGCCGGGGCCGGTGCCGGCGCGCCGTCGCCCGCCGCGACGTGGCCCATCGCCGCTCGGTGCAGCAACGCCTCCTCCGGCAATGTGCCCGTGTGGGTGAGCCCCAGCGGGGTGAACAGCCGCTCGCGCAGGGCCGCGTCCCACGTCTGCCCGGTCAGCTTCTCGATCACCCGGCCCACCAGCACGAACCCCGAGTTGCAGTAGGACAGCGTCGCCCCGAGCGGGTGGTTCTGCGCGACCCCGTCGAGGAGGCCGACGAACTTCTCGAGGCAGTCGTCGCCGCGGCCGGTGTCGGTGAAGACGTCGCCGTCGATGCCGCTCGTGTGGGTGAGCAGGTGCCGCAGGGTCACCTGCTTGGTGACGTCCGGGTCGGCCAGCCGCAGCTCGGGCAGCACGTCGGCGATCGGCGCGTCCAGCTTCAGCAGCCCCTCGTCGACCAGCTGCATCGCCACCGTGGCCGTCCAGACCTTGGTGATCGAGCCGATCTGGAACACCGAGTCGTCGGTGACCTCGACCCCGGTCGCCGTGTTCAGCACGCCGTGGCTCGCGAGCACCCGCTCGTCGCCGCGCAGGATGCCCAGCGACGCGCCCGGGACGCGGTGCTTGCGCGCGAGGGCGGCCAGGCGCCGCTGCCAGTGCGCGGCGTCCAGCGGCACCTGCGCCGGCCGGCCCGGCTCGCCCGCGTACTGCGAAACCCAGTCGACGATGCGGCGGTTGAAGTCCCGCCGGTGCGACGGCTTCCCGTCGAGGATGAACAGGTGGGACGCGCCAGGGTAGAGCACCAGGCGGGTCGGCACGCCCTGCTCGCGCAGCGCGGTGAACCACTGCTCGGCCTGCCCGGCCGGGCACCGGTCGTCGGCGGCGCCCTGGACGACCAGGGTCGGCGTCCGCACCTTTTCCACCTGGGCCAGCGGGGAAAGCGCCGCGTAGTGGGCCCGGTTCTCCCACGGGATCGCGCCGAGTTCGGCGACGCCGAGGTAGTGCCCGCTGTCGGACGTGCCGGCCATGCTGACGACGTCGCTGACCACCCCGCCCGCGATCGCCGCGGCGAAGCGGTCGTCCCGGCTGGTGAGGTAGCAGGTCATGAAGCCGCCGTAGCTGTAGCCGGACACGGCGAGCCGCCGCGCGTCGGCCACGCCCTCGGCGACGAGGGTGTCCACGGGCTCGAGGAAGTCCCGGGCGTCGGCGACACCCCAGGCACCGACCGCCGCGGTGTAGAACGCTTCGCCGTAGCCGTCGCTGCCGCGCGGGTTGAGCAGCAGCACCGCCCAGCCGCGCGCGACGAGCTCCTGGTGGTAGAGGTGCACGGCGTCGGCGGTGCCGTTCCACGCGTTGTGCGGGCCGCCGTGGATGTCCAGCAGCAGCGGCCGCGGCCCGGTGCGGGCCGGGTCGCGCAGCAGCCAGCCGGCCACGACCGTGCCGTCGGAGATGGTGAACTCCCGTTCCTCGCCCGCGAAGGGGTCGAAGCCGGGCCCGTGCGCGGTGCGCAGCTCGATCTCGCCGCCGGGGAGGTCGACCGTCGCGATCTCGCCGTAGGACGTCGGCGTGCCCAGCACGATCGCCGCCGTGTTCCCGGCGACCGACATCGCCGCCACGGCGTTCCCGGTGCCGCCGAGCACGAGCCGCGGCTCGCCCCCGTCGGGATCGACGGCGTAGAGGTGGGTGTAGCCGCGGTCGCGCGCGCAGAACAGCACGGTGTCGCCGGCGAGCTGCGGCAGCGCGCCGGGATAACCGGGCGCCCCCGGCATGACGTTCCGGTCCAGCGGCGCGGCCAGGTCGGTGGTTTCCCCGCCGTCCAAGGGAATCCGCAGCAGCCCGAGGTGCCCGGGTGCGGTGTCGCGGCGGCCGACGACCAGCAGCGCACGGCCGTCGGCCGTCCAGGTGACCGTGCCGCACATCCCCTCGCCCGAACCGACCAGGCGAGGTTCACCGCCGGGCTCGACGACGTACGCCCCGGAGCGGAACGTCAGGTCGGCGTCGGCGTCCTGGCCCGCGGGGAAGGCCAGCAGCGCGCCGTCCGGCGACCACGCGGGGTCGCCCGCGTGCCAGTCCCCCGACGTCACCTGCCGGACCTCGCCGGTGGCGACGTCGAGGACGTGGACGTGCTTGCGCAGCGTCCGCAGCAGCCCGGCGCCGTCGGCCTTGAAGTCGAGCCGGTCGGCGACCACGGGAGCGCCCGCGCGACGAGCCCGGGCGGCATCGTCTTCACCGTCGTCCGCGGCGAGGTCGACCGGGGCGGCGAAGGCGATCTCGGCGCCGTCCGGGCGCCAGACCGGGGTGCCCGCGCCGAGCGGCAGCGTGGTGACCCGCTCGGGCTCGCCGCCGTCCGCCGGGAGCAGCCACAGCTGGGCCGGGCCGTCCTGGGCGCGCAGGAACGCCAGGCGCGTGCCGTCCGGCGACCACGCCGGCGCCAGGTCGGCCGGGCCGCGGGTGAGCCGGCGCGGCTCGCCGCCATCGGTTCCGACGAGCCAGAGCGAGCGGGTGTCCTCGTCCTTGTCGCGGTCGGCGGTGCGCAGGACGTACGCGATCCGGCGGCCGTCCGGCGCCATCGCCGGCTGCTCGGGGAAGGCGAAGGCGTCGAGGTCGTCGATGCCGGGACGTCGGGTCATGCGGATCTCCTCGTGGGATGGCCGGCGGCGAAGTGGCACGCCGCGGAGTGGGACCGGCCCGCGGCCTCGCCGGCCGGGTCGGTGGTGACGCAGACCGTGCGGTCCGGGTGCGCGAGCGGCCCGATCGGGCAGCGCGGGTGGTAGCGGCAGCCGGACGGCGGATGGTGCGGATCGGCGGGTTCGGTGTCGGCGAGCGGGTCGTCGCCGGTGTCGTCGAGCAGGCTCCGGTGGGCCGACGGCGCGGCGGCCAGCAGGTCCCGCGTGTAGGGGTGCTGGGGATCGGTGAGGACCTGCGCGGCGGGCCCGGCCTCGACGATCCGGCCGAGGTACATCACCGCGACGACGTCGCTGACGTACCGCACCACGGCGAGGTTGTGCGAGATGAACAGCATCGACAGCGCGAGCCGCCGCTGCACGTCCCGGACCAGGTTGAGCACGGCGCCCTGCACCGAGACGTCGAGCGCCGAGGTGATCTCGTCGGCGATCAGCACCTTCGGCCGTCCCGCCAGCGCCCGGGCGAGCGCGACGCGCTGCCGTTGCCCGCCCGAAAGCCGGCCGGGCAACATGTCCGCCCGATCGGGGTCGAGGTTCACCAGTTCGAGCAGCCGGGCCACCTCGGCCCGGCGGCCGGCACCGCGCGGCATCGCCTCGGCGATCGACTCCCCGATCGCCATCCGGGGGTCCAGCGACGAATACGGGTCCTGGAACACCATCTGCAGCGGCCGCCGCCGCGGCAGCCGGCGCACGTCGACGCCGTCGAGCCGGACCCGGCCCGCGCTGACCGGCGCGAGCCCGGCGGCCGCCCGGGCGAGGGTGGACTTGCCGGAGCCGGACTCGCCGACCAGGCCGACGACCTGCCCGGACGGGACGGTCAGGCTGACCCCGTCGACCGCGGTCAGCCTGCCGTAGCGGACGCTCACGGCGTCGAACTCCAGAGCGCTCACGCGGCACCCTCCTCCTGCGACTGTCCGGAAAGGACGGTGACCTGCGGGTGCCAGCAGGCGACCCGGTGGCCGTCCCCGGCGGGTTCGAGCACGGGGTCTTCGGCGCGGCAGCGGTCCGAGGCCACCGGGCACCGGGCGGCGAACGCGCAGCCTTCCGGCACCTGGCCGGGTTCCGGCGGGCGGCCGGGGATGACCTCCAGGGGCCGGTCGCGGTCGGTGTCGAGGTCGACCGTGGTGGCCAGCAGCGCCCGCGTGTACGGGTGCTGGGCCGCGGCTCCGCTCGGCAGGTCCTCGACGATCCGGCCGGCGTACATCACCAGCATCCGTTCACAGGTCTGGGCCACGACGGCGATGTCGTGGCTGATCAGCAGGATCGCCGCGCCCTCGGCCTCGCGCGTGCGGGCCAGCAGCCGCAGCACCTGCCGCTGCACGGTGACGTCGAGCGCGGTCGTCGGCTCGTCGGCCACGATCAGCTTCGGCCGGCCCATCAGGCCCATGCCGATCATCGCCCGCTGCCGCATGCCGCCGGAGAACTCGTGCGGGTACTGCCGCGCCCGCCGCTCGGGGGCCGGGACGCGCACGGCGGCCAGCCGGTCCACCGCGCGGGCGAACGCCTGGCGCCGTGACAGGCCGTGGTGCTGCTCGGACACTTCGGCGAGCTGGCCGCCGACGCGGCGGGCGGGGTTGAACGACGTCATCGGGTCCTGGAACACCATGGCGAGCGCGGTGCCGAGCTCCCGGTCGGACGCCTCGGCCAGGGCCTTCCCGGCGAATTCGAGCCGGTCGGCGGTGATCAGACCGGGCGCTTCGACCAGCCGGGACACGGCCAGCGCGGTCAGGCTCTTGCCGGAGCCGGACTCGCCGACCACGCCGATCGCCTCGCCCGCGCGGACGCTGAAGCTGACTCCGCGCACCGGGACCGTCCAGCCGGACGGCCCGGGGAACGCCACCCGGAGGTTCTCGACCACGAGCACGGCGTCCGCGGGCGGCTCGCCGGGCGTGGGCGGGGCCGCCGGAAGCGGCGGCGCCCCACGCCGGGTCGCGCGGGTCCGGACGCCGACCACCGCGGCGACCGTCTCGCCGACCAGGTTGAACGCCAGCCCGGCGAGCACCACCGCCGCGGCCGGGGCGAGCGCGGCCACCGGGGTGACGTAGATGCCGTCCAGGCCCTCGCGCAGCAGCCGTCCCCAGTCGTAGTCCGGCGCCTGCACGCCGATGCCGAGGAACGACAGCCCGGCGAAGGCCAGCAGCGCCGAGCCCGCCCCGATGGTCGCGTTGACCACCAGGGGCTCGCCGATGTTCGGCAGCACGTGCCGGGCCAGCAAGCGAATCCGGCCGACGCCGGCGATCCGGGCCGCGGCGACGAAGTCACGTCCGCTGACCGACGCCGAGAGCGTCTGCACCAGCCGCGCGAACGCCGGCGCCGTCGCGAACCCGATCGCCAGGACCGCGCCGTGCGTGCCGACGCCGAAGATCACCGCGAGGAACAGGGCGAGCAGCAGGCCGGGGAACGCGACGGCGATGTCGACGACCGCCGTCAGCAGCCGGCCCACGCGCCGGGGCAGCACCGACGGCAGCGTGCCGAGGACGACGCCGGTGCCGGCGCCGATCGCGGTCGCGAGCACGGCCAGGCCGACCGAGAGGCGGGTCGCGACCAGGGTGCGCAGCAGCAGGTCGCGGCCGAGGGAGTCGGTGCCGAACGGGTGTGCCCCGGACGGACCCTGGCCGATCGCGTCGGTGTCGATCGCGGCCGCGCCCTCACCCCACAGCAGCGGGGCCAGCGCGGCCAGGACGACGACCAGGGCCAGCAACACCGCCGAGCACGCGCCCACCGGGGTGCGCAGGGCCGCCGCCCAGGTACCGCGTCGCGCCATGTCACGCCTCCCGAATGGCCGAGCGCGGGTCGAGCAGCCCGAGCACGACGTCGACCAGCAGGTTCACCAGCAGCACGCCGACGCCGTAGACGAGCACGATCCCCTGCACCAGCGGGTAGTCCTTCTGGAGGATCGACTGCACGATCGTCGAGCCGAGGCCGGGCCAGGCGAAGACGTTCTCGACCAGCACCGTGCCCGCGACCATCCCGGTCAGCATCAGGCCGCCCAGGGTCAGGGTCGCGGTCAGCGCGTTCGGCAGGGCGTGCCGGACGTAGACCAGCCGCGCGGGCAGCCGTTTCGCTCGCGCGGTGCGGACGAAGTCGGCGCCCAGCACCGAAAGCAGCTCCACCCGGACGATCCGGGCGAGCACCGCCGACGGCCCGGTGGCCAGGGCCGCGACCGGCAGCACGTACGCGCTCGCGCCGTCGCCGCCGGCCACCGGGAACCAGCCGAGGCCGACCGCGAGCAGCGCCACCAGCGCGACCGCCACCAGGAATTCCGGGACGGCGGCGAGGAAGGCGCTCACCGACGTGAACGCCAGCTCGCTGCCGCGGCGGCGGCCGCCGCGGGTCAGCACCGCGAAGGCCACGCCGACCGGGATCGCGACGGCGACGACGACCGCGAAGGCCGGCACCGCCAGCTGCAGGGTCGCCGGCAGCCGGTCGCCGATCACCTGCGTGACCGGCTGGCCGCTCGCCATCGACGTCCCGAGGTCGCCGGTGACCAGGCCGCGCAGGTAGTGCCCGTACTGCACCCAGAGCGGGTCGTCGAGGCCGAGTTCCAGCCGCTTCGCCCGCACCAGGTCGGCCGGGGCGGTCATCCCGAGCGCGGCGCGCACGGGGTCGCCGGGGACCAGGTGGATCATCAGGAAGGCCGCGGTGACCAGCGCCCACAGCGAGACGGCGAACCGGGTCAGCCGCCGCGCGGCGAACGCCGGCCACGGTCCGCCGCGCAGCTGCGCGGGCGCCGCCGCCGTGGTCATCGCGCGTACATCCGGATCGACGACGGCGTGATGGCGCCCTGGCTGACCTCGAACCGCGACGCGCTCGCGTAGTACGGCACGACGGAGTCGATGTAGGGCACGACGTCGACGTGCTTGATCAACGCGGTCTCGGCGGCCTGCCAGGCCGGGCAGCTGGCCTCGCCGCTCATCGCGGCCGCCTGCTGCACGCCCTGGTCGTAGCCGGGGTTGGCGATGTGGCCGAAGTTGGTCCCGTCCGGCGCCGCCGGGCCGGACACGAACGGCACCAGCTGGCTGGGCAGGGTGAGCCCGAGCGGCCCGAGCGACACCTCCCACTCGCCGGTGCCGAACAGCACCTGGGACAGGCCGGGACTGTCGACGGCCTTGAGCGTGACCTCGGCACCGAGGGACTTCCACGTCTGCTGGGCCAGTTCGGCCGTGGGCGCCATGGTCGGGCCCAGCTGGGTGCCGTACAGGACGGTCAGGGTCAGCCGCTTGCCGCCCTTGACGCGCACGCCGTCCGCGCCGGCCTTCCAGCCCGCGGCGTCCAAAGCGGACGCGGCGGCGGCCGGGTCGTGGTTCGGCAGGTGGCCGGTGACGGTGTCGCCCGAGCACGCCTTCGGCTCGGCGGTGACCAGGCCCTGCGACGGTTTGCCGGTGCCGCTGGTCAGCACCTTGCCGAGCTGGGCGAGGTCGAGCGCCTGGGTGAGCGCCCGCCGCACGGCCTCGTCCTGGCCGGGGCGTCCGGGGGCCTGGTTGTAGAAGATCTCCCCGAGCGGGGCGAGGTAGTCCGCGTGGAAGAGTTTGCGCGCTTCCAGCCGCTGGCGGTCCGGCCCGTTGATCTGACCGGCGTTCAGCTCGCCGGACAGCAGCAGGTTCGCCGCCGTCGCGGTGTTCGGGACGACCCGGGCGACGACCTTGTCCGGCAGGCCGGGCTGCTGCGCCTGCCACTCCCCCGGTCCCCACGCGTAGTCCTTGCGGCGGGTGAACGTGTAGTGGTCGTTCGGCACGATCTCGGACACGGCGAACATGCCGGTGCCGCTGCCGCCCGTGGCCAGGAGTTTCCGGTCGGCCAGCCCCTTGCCGCAGACGATCGGCAGTGCGCCGACGTTGCGGAGCAGGAACGCGTCCGGTCCGCCGCTGGTGACGGTGATCGTCCGGGTGGCTTCGTCGGCGCCGGCCTTGGTGCCGGGCGCGATCGTCAGGCCGGCGAACGGCGACTTGTTGGCCGGGTCGCCGACGAAGACGATGTTCGCGGCGACGTCGGCGGCGGTCAGCGGGGCCCCGTCCGCGCAGGTGATGCCGGGCCGCAGGGTGAACTTCGCCGTGGTGTTCGTGGCGTCCCACTTTTCGGCGAGGTTCGGGAGCGGCTTGCCGTCGGGAGCGAGGTCGAGCAGGGAGTCGTAGAGGAACCGGTCGACCTGGGCGGCCACCGCCAGCACCGACATGTGCGGGTCGAGGTTGCCCGGGTCGGAGGGCAACCCGAGGGTGAAGGTCTTGCCGTCGGCGAGGGTGCCGCCGGCCGCGCTGCCGCCGCCCGGTCCCCCGCAGGCAGTGGCCGCGAGGGCGAGCGCGCCGACCAGGACCACCGCTGTCCGTGGGTATTTCATGGGTATTCCTTCCGGAGGTGGTCCACGGCGAGCCGGCCGGCCCGGCCGATCGCCGCATCGATGGCGGGTTGGCGCTCGGCCAGGGAGTTCGCGCGGGTGAACACCGCGACGGCGAACCGGCGACCGTCCGGATAGGACACGACACCCGCTTCGTTGCGCACCGCGGGCAACGTGCCGGTCTTGGCCGCGACCCCGACGTCCGAAGGGAATCCGGACGACAGGCGGTGCGGCCAGATCTGCCGCGCCAGCATCGACCGCACCCGCTCGCACGCCGGCGGGTCACCGGCGCGGTCGGTCCACACCGCGTCCAGCAGCTCGGTGATCTCCCGGGGTGTCGACGACGTCGTGCGCTCGGGGTCCAGCACCGCGAGCTTCCACGTCTGCTCGGGCGTCGCCTCCGCGAAGACCGCGTCGATGTCGGCCTCCTCGGCCGCCCCGAGGTCCGCCAGCACCGAGGCGAACAGGTCCTCGCAGCAGCCGATCAGCCGGGTGCGGTGCAGGCCGAGGTCGGTCAGCACGCGGTCGACGGCCTGCTGCCCGACCCGGTGGTAGACGACGTCGGTGGCGGCGTTGTCGCTCATGGTCAGCATGAACAGCGCGAGGTCGCGCCAGCTCATCTCGACGTCGTCCGCACAGCCCGCGGTGCCGATGCCGCCGATGCGGTAGCGGCGGCCGACGCGGGTGCGGGCCGTCTCGTCCAGCCGTCCCGCCTCGACATCCCGCGCGTAGGCGACGGCGACCGGGATCTTGAACACCGACGCCAGCACCACCGGATCGTCGGCGCCGACGGCCACGGACGGGCCGCCGCCGATCTCCCGCGCGTGCAGGAACCCGCGCGCGTCCGCCCGGGCGAAGACCTCGGCGATCTCCGCCTCCACCGCGCTCACGCGTCGACCCGCCGGTCGGCGCGGCCGGTGTGCAGGTACAGCGCCCGGCCGGAGCCGTCGTCGCCGACGAAGGCGTGCGGCACGTACATGCCCTGCATCGGTTCGGCCAGGATCAGCGTGTCGCCGTTCAGCGCGACCAGCTCGGTCTTCTCCGGCTTGGCCAGCTCCGCGAGGATCCCCTTCGGGATGCGCTCGACCCAGACCCGGCCGGCGTCGTCCTGGCTGACCACGATGTCCGCCACCGACGACGAGTATTCGCCGACGTACCGCGAGGCGTCGAACCGCGGCGCGGCCGGGTCGGGCACCGGCGGCACCCGCAGGGCGATGCCGGTCAGCTCGCGCAGGACGTGCCCGACGACCTCGGTGTAGACGGCGATCGGGTCGCCGCCGTTGGTCAGCAGGGCCACCGCGACGTCGTGCTCCGGGGCCACGCGCAGGAACGCGGACTGGCCGATCGTGCCGCCGTCGTGGCCGACGACGAGCCCGCCGGGTGCGTCGAACAGCGACCAGCCGAGGCCCCACGCGTCACCGAAGAGACCGAGATCGGGCAGCTCGACCAGGCGTTCCCGCATCGCGCGGGCACTGTCCGCGCCGAGCACGCGGGTGCCGTCGGCGCCCTCGCCGTCCCGCAGGTGCATGGCGGCGAACGTGACCAGGTCCCGCGGGCGCATCGCGAGCATCGAGCCCGCCGGGGCGTTCGACGGCGCCAGCGCCCAGGTGCTCGCGGGTTCCGGCTCCGCGCCGGGCGAGGGCGTCAGATGTCCCAGCGCGGCGCGGAAGCGGATCGCCTCGTACGGGCTCTGCGCCGCGTGCGTCAGGCCGAGCGGCGTGAACAGGTGGTCCTGCAGGCATGCGTCGTAGGTCTTGCCGCGCAGGACTTCCACGAGCCGGCCGAGCACGCAGAACCCGGCGTTGTTGTAGGAGAACATCTCGCCGGGGGCGAACAGCTGGGGGACGTCGCCGAGGGTGGCGACGTACTTCTCGACGCAGTCGGCACCGCGGCCGGTGTCGGTGAAGATGTCGCCTTCGAAGCCGGCGGTGTGGCACAGCAGCTGCCGGACGGTGATCCGCGCGGCCGCCTCCTCGTCGCCGAGCACGAACTCCGGCAGGTACTCCCGGACCGGCCGGTCGAGGTCGAGGACGCCGTCGTCGACGAGCTGCATCACCAGGGTGGCCGTCCAGACCTTGGTGATCGAGCCGATCTGGAACAGCGAGTCGACGTCCGCTTCGACGCCGGTGGCCTTGTTGAGCACCCCGGCGGCGTGGTCGGCGATCTCGCCGCCGGCGTACACGGCGACGGCGGCGCCGGGGACGTGGTGCTCGGCCAGCAGGGCGGGCAGCCGGGTCTGCAGCCAGGCGGAGAGTTCGGGGAGTTTCGACATGGGGACCTCTCGTTTCGCTAGGCGAGCCAGGACTTCGCGGTGGTCACCTCGGCCAGCCGCCCGGGGACCGGGGTGACGCCGAGGCCGGGCCCGGACGGCACCGGCAGCCGTCCGGCTTCGAGCACGAACGGCTCGGTGATGTCGGTGCGGTAGAACCGGTCCGACGCCGAGGTGTCGCCGGGCAGGGTGAATCCGGGCAGCGCCGCCAGCGCCACGTTGGCGGCCCGGCCCAGCCCGGTCTCGAGCATCCCGCCGCACCAGACGGGAATGCCGTGCGCGGCGCAGACGTCGTGCACCCGCCGCGCCTCCAGGTAGCCGCCGACCCGGCTGGGCTTGATGTTGACGATCCGGCAGGCGCCGAGCCGGATCGCGTCGGCGGCCGACCGCGCCGACACGACGGTTTCGTCCAGGCAGATCGGCGTCCGGAGGTGCTTGGCCAGTTCGGCGTGACCGAGCACGTCCTCCTCTTCCAGGGGCTGCTCGATCAGCAGCAGCCCGAACGGGTCCAGCCGCTGCAGCTGCGGCACGTCCGAGAGCGTGTACGCCGTGTTCGCGTCGACCTGCAGCAGGACGTCGTCGCCGAAGCGCTCGCGGACCGCGCGCACCGGCTCGACGTCCCAGCCGGGTTCGATCTTCAGCTTGATGCGCAGGTAGCCCGCGTCGAGGTAGCCGCCGACGACGTCCAGCAGGTGCGGGATCGAGTCCATGATCCCGACCGACACCCCGCACGGCACGGAGTCCTTCGTGGCCCCCAAAGCGGTGCCGAAGGACATGCCGTGCGCGCGCAGCTCGGCGTCGAGCACGGCCATCTCCAGCGCGGCCTTGGCCATCCGGTGGCCCTTGAACTTCGCCAGCAGCGGCGCGACCTTGTTCGCCGTCAGGTCGCCGGCGGCGAGGAGCGCGGGCACGAGGAAGGCCTGCAGCACGTGCTCGACGCCGTCGATGTACTCCGAGGAGTAGAGCGGGCCGGCCATCGCCCCGCACTCGCCCCAGCCTTCGCCTTCGGACGTCACCGCCCGCAGGAGCAGCAGTTCGCGGTCGGCCTGCGTCCCGAACGACGTCCGGAACGGGGCGACCAGGGGCATCCGCACGCGCAGCAGTTCCACACCGGTGAGTTTCATCGGGACTCCTTGGTGAGCACGTACCAGCCGGCACGATCGAATCCGGTGACCGAAGCGCCCTGGGCGAGCAGGCCGCCGAGCACCTCGCGGAGCGCGACCCGCCAGGCCCGGCCCTGGTCCGGATCAGTGCGCCGGAGCGCCTCGATGTCCGGCGGGACGGCGACCAGCACCACCGGCGTGTCCGCGGCCTCGGTGACCGGGCCTCCATCCGGACCGGCCGCCAGGGCGACCGCGGCGCCCCGCAGCGTCGCCGCGTCCACCCGGTCCGGCCGGCCGGCGGCGGCCGCCCGCACGGACGGGCTCGCCAGGTCCCAGGCGACCATGAGGCGGTCGGTGTCGCCGGTGCCGTTGATGCCGTCCTGCATCGGGCCGTAGAAGTCCGGCAGGTAGCGCGCCGGGCGGGCGGCGAGCTTGGTCAGGTTGAAGTGGGCGTTGCGGCGCACCAGCGGGTCGAACGTCCAGGAGATTTCCGCGACGCCTTGGCGCAGGGCCCACGCGCGCTGGTGCAGCTTGAGCGCGAAGCCGATGCCGCGGCCGTGCCCGGCCGTCGCGACCCCCGCGATGTGGCTGTGCAGTCCTCCCTTCGCGGGTTCGCCGAAGAACCCGAAGCAGGCGCCGAGCAGCTCGGGCCCGTCGAACGCGCCGGCCACGTAATTGCCCGCCGAAACCATGGCCCGCAGCAGTTCGGCCGTCACCAGGGGGTTTCCCGGGGCGGGCCGCCAGATCGATTCGAAGAGCCGGGACACCGCGGCCAGGTCGGCGACCTCGGCCAGGGTGCGGATCCGGACGCCCGAGGCGAGCGCGGCGCCGGCCGCCGCGGCGGTGGCCTCGTCCCGCAGCGGCGGGGCTGTGTTCGTCACGACTTCTGTCACGCCCACCATCCTTTCCGGACGTTCGCCGCCGGTCACCGTTGTCCCGCACGGGATTCGTCGCCGGTGTTCGTCGGCGCGGACGAACTCCGCCGGGCCAGGACGGCTTCGGTGAGCGCGGTGAGCAGCGCGGTCCGCCGGGGCAGTTCGGCGACGACGACGTGTTCGTCGTCGGCGTGCGCTCCCCCGCCGACCGCGCCGAGGCCGTCGAGCGTCGGAATGCCCAGTCCGGCGGTGAAATTGCCGTCCGAGGCGCCGCCGACCGCGGCCTCGGTGAGCGTCCCGCCCGCGAGTTCGTTCGCGAGCACGAACAGCTCCGAAGACGCTCCCGCGTCCAGAGGTGCGCGGTTGATGCCACCGGAGATGTGGATCCGGGCCTCTTCGTGCACCGGTGCGAGGCTTCTGATGGCGCGGTCGACGCGCTCTTGTTCGGCCGCGTCCCACACCCGCACGTCGACGGCGACGCTCGCCTTGGCGGGCACGGTGTTCGTCGTGGTCCCGGCCGTCAGCGCGGTCGGCACGACGGTGGTGCCCCGGTCCGCGTCGGCGAGCGCGGCGATCGCGAGGATCTGGTGGGCGATCTCGATCCCCGCGTTGACGCCCTTTTCCGGTTCGAGCCCGGCGTGCGCGGCGCGGCCGTCGACCTCGACGCGGTACAGGGAAACGCCTTTGCGGCGCGTCTTCAGCGCGCCGCCGTCGGCCGAGGCTTCGAGCACGAAGACCGCGTCGCAGCTCTTGGCTTCCGCTTCTATCAACGTGCGGGACAGCGGCGAGCCGATTTCTTCGTCGCCGGTGACGAGGATCGAGAGGCCGTCGCGGTCGAGCAGCGTCGCGGCGGCGTACAAGGCCATCACGACCCCGGCCTTCATGTCGAAGCAGCCGGGTCCGCGCAGGATCCCGTCGCGGACTTCGCAGGGGTGCGTGCGCAGGGATCCCAGCGGCCATACGGTGTCGTGGTGGCCGAGGAGCAGCACCCGCGGCTCGCCGTCGCCGAACCGCCAGCGCAGGTGCGTGCAGCCGCCGATGACGATCCGTTCGGGTTCGACGCCGAGCAGGCGGCCGCCGATCCCGGCGACCACCTCGGCGCTGCGCGCGACGGCTTCGTGGTCGGCCGACGGCGACTCGCACCGGACGAGCGTCTCGATGTCGTCGATCACCGCGGCTCACCCCGCAACGGCCGGCCGGGCAGTGCTTCGGTGTCCAGGGTTCCTTCGCGGACCACCGGAACTCCGGCGACGTAGAGGTGCCGGACGCCGTGGGAGGGCCGGGTGGGGTCGGCGTAGGTGGCGGCATCGGTGATCCGGTCCGGGTCGAGGACGACGACATCGGCGTCGGCTCCGGCACCGAGGTGGCCCTTGCGGCGGGCCGCGGGCGCGACGTCGTCGAGGAGCCGTGAAGGCAGGTAGGAGCAGCGTCGGAACGCCTCGAGCCAGCTCCAGGCGCCGGTCTCGCGGACCATCAGGCGCAGGGTCTTGGCGAAGGTGCCCGCGGTGCGCGGGTGCGTCCGGCCGCCGGGCGGCAGCGGCCACTCGGTGCTTTCGCTGCGGCCGTCCGGCCAGGACACGGGCATCGCGTCGCTGGCGACGACGGCGTCGGGGAAGGCCAGGGCCCGGTGCAACAGCGCGCGTTCGCGAGGATTGTCCTCGTCGAGGAACTCCAGGAGGCACGGTGCGCCCGGGTCGTCCCGGCGCAGCTGTCGCAGGCGGGCTTCGTCGCGCACGCGTTCGCCGGTCTCGAGGATGACCACGCTGGACGGCCGGAGTCCCTTGAGCCGCAGGCGGTCCGGCTCGATGAAGGCGGCGCCGACCGCGGTGCTGCCGGCGCCGTAGGGGTAGGCCTCGACGGTGACGCGGGAGCCGGCGCGCCGGGCGTCGTCGAGCGTGGCGAGGACGCGGTCGACGTGGTGGCCGGAGGTGCTGTTGACGTGGCAGTGGTGCATCGCGGCGCCGGTCTCCCCCGCGGCGGCGGCGATCTCGGCCGAGCCGTCGACCGGGATCGCGGGATCGACCTCGACCAGCTCGCGCACGTGGGTGTAGGTGGGCACGCCGGCCCGCGCGGCGAGGTGGGCGACGGCGAGGAACTCCGCGGGCGCGGACTGCGGCGCGTACCCCATGAGGACGCCGATGCCCAGGGCGCCCGCGGCCAGCTCGGTGTCCAAAAGGGACAGCCAGGCGGCCAGCTCGGTGGGGGTGGAGGACCGTTGCCAGGCGGGGTTGCCGAGGACGGCCAGCCCGCTGTCGATGTTCGCGTCGGGCTCGATCCCGGCGAGCACCTGCGCCCGGGCGGCGCCCCAGGAGGCGGAGAAGCCGTAGTGCAGCGGCCGCCCGGCCGCGGCGGCCTCGGCGTAGGCGCGCTCGACGGGCATCAGGCCGGCTTCGAGGTCGAGCGCGGTGGTGACGCCGTCCATCGCCTGCAGCCGCTGCCCGGCGACGGAGTGCACGTGGCTGTGCAGGTCGACGAACCCGGGCCCGACGACGAGCCCGGCGACGTCGACCTCGGTGTCCGCCTCCAGCCCGGTCCCGACGGCCTCGATCCCGTTCTCGGACAGGAGCACGTCGGCGACGCCGTCGAACCCGGTCCCCGGATCGACGACCCGGCCGCCCCGCAAGAGTGTCCGCACCCGCCGCCTCCTCGTCACCGCCCGATCGACGTGACGTTAGGAGGATTTCCGCGCTTGCCGTTCGTCCCCGGCAACGAACTCGGGCCGCCCGATCCATCCGCACGGACGAACCGAACCGGACGACACGCGTACCCACACGGACGACACGCGTACTCAGCCGGACGACACGGCGGCAGGCGGCCCGGGCACCGTGTCGTCCGCCCAGGTACGCGTGTCGTCCATCCAGGTACGCGTCTCGTCCGGCTGGGTCAGGAGGCTGGGGTCACCGGGGCGAGGAGGAGGCCGGTGATCGCGTCGATCAGGCCCGTGCCCGCGTCGTTCCAGCTGGCCCGCGGGGTCGGCGTGCCCTCGGCCAGGGCTCGCTCGCGCTCGGCCGTCATGTGGATCATCAGCTGGCGGGCCATGTCGCCGCGCTCGGCGCGGACTTCCGGGGGGAGGCCGTCCAGGCAGCGGTCGAGGCCCTCGACCGCGCGGGTCAGCGCCGGTGACGACAGGGACTCCTCCACGACGATCACACGCAGCGCCGGGTCGGTCATCACCTGGGCGCTGAACCGCGCGAACCATGTCGGCGCGCCCAGCTCGTGCAGGTAGCTCGTCGACGGGCGGACCAGGCACGCCACCCAGTCGCGCAGCTCGCCGTCGCCCTCGATGGCGTCGACGAGCTCCTCGCGCAGCCGCTCGATCCGGCCGAAGTGCTTGCGGGCGATCGCGCGGACCAGGTCCACTTTGGTGCCGAAGTGGTAGTTGACCGCGGCGTTGTTGCCCTGCCCGGCCGCCTCGCTGATGTGCCGGTTGGACACCGCGTGCACGCCGTTCTCGGCGAACAACCGCTCCGCCGTCACGAGGATGCTCTCCCGCGTGGCACTCGCGCGATCCGCCTTGACGTTCATCCACCCACCCGGTCACCCCGACGTTCTGCCGGCCCCCACCTTACGGACGCCGTCACCGGAACCGGCCCAGCCACGCCCGCGCGGTGGCCAGGTAGCCGCGGCTGAACCCGGTCGACGGCGCCCAGGCCTCGAACCCGTGCGGCCCGCCGGGCACGACGTGGAACGTCGTCGCCACGCCGGCCGACCGCAGGCGCCGGGCGTACTCGGCGGCCTCGTCGTGGAACAGGTCGATGTCGCCGACGCCGATCCAGGTGTCCGGCAGCCCGGTGACGTCGTCGCGGCGCGCGGGCACCGCGTAGAGCGGCACCACCGCCGCGCCGGGCTCGGTCCCGAGGTAGGACCGCCAGCCGAAGCGGTTGAGGCGGTTGTCCCAGACCCGGTGCCCGGCGCCGTCGAGGTCGCGCCGGGCGGCGGTGCGGTCGTCGAGCATCGGGCAGAACAGCCACTGCGCACGCGGCCGCTCCCCCTCGTCACGCAGGCGTTGCACGAGGGCCGCGGCGAGGCCGCCCCCGGCGCTCTGCCCGCCGACGACCACCCGGTCCGCGGCGACGTCGCCCCGCAGCCACCTCCAGGCGGTGTGGCAGTCGTCGAGCGCCGCCGGGTACGGGTTTTCCGGCGCGAGCCGGTATTCGGCCGAGACGACGGTGATGCCGAGCTCGCCCGCCGTCGCGACGCAGAACCGGTCGTCCTGGGCCGCGCCGCCGATGACCAGGCCGCCACCGTGGATCCACAGCAGCGTGAGGTCCGACCGCGGGGTCCGCGGCCGGTACACGCGCAGGCCGGGACGCAGTTCGACGGCGACGTCCGGTGGCGACGGCGGCCGCATCCGCGCGGTCCCCGCCCGCACCAGGCGCCGCACCCAGGCCCGGTGCAGCGGCAGGCGCGGCATCCGCCGGACCCGGCCGCGCAGCTCGGGCGCCACCGCGGACAGCGCGGTCACTGCACCGACCAGCCGCCGTCGGACGGCAGCAGGGCACCGTTGACGTTCACGCCGTCGTCGGCGAGCAGGAAGGTGATCGACGCGGCGAGCTGCTCGGCCGTGGCGATCGGCGGGATGAGACCCAGGAACTGCCCGACCCGGCCCTGCCCGAACTCCGACGGCTCCGCGTGCATCCCCATGCCGGTCGCGACCCCGCCCGGCGCGACGGCGTTGACGCGGATGCCGTGCGGCCCGTACATGAACGCGCAGCTGCGGGTGATGCCGACGACGGCGTGTTTCGAGGCGGTGTAGGCGATCCCGGCGGCCGAGCCGCGCAGCGCGGCTTCCGAAGCGACGTTCACGATGGCGCCCGAACCCGCTTCCAGCATCGCCGGGACGACCGCGCGGATCAGCCGGAACGTCCCGTCGACGTTCACGGCGAAGACACGCCGCCACAGCTCGTCGCGCACCTCGTGGGCCGGGGAGAAGTCGTCGACGACGCCGGCGACGTTGGCCAGCCCGTCGATGCGCGGTCCGGCGGCGGCGAGGATCCGCGCGACGCCGTCCTCGTCGGTGATGTCGGCCGCCACGGCGACCAGCTCCGGCGAGCCGATCTCCGCGGCGAACTCGTCCAGCCGGCCGGCCGAGACGTCGACCGCGACGACCCGGCCGCCTTCGCGGGCGATGCGCGACGCCGTGGCCCGGCCGATACCGGACGCGGCACCGGTCACCACGACCGTCCGGCCCTCGAACCGGCCGGGCACGATCCGCTCGCGCCAGCCCGCCCGGCCGGCCCCGGGTGCCGGGGTCACGCCATGGTTGGCCCGGGCCACCAGGTCGTCGACGACGTCCTGGGCGAGCCGTCCCTGGCTCAAGACGACCAGCTGCCGCAACGGCAACAGCCGGACCGGCGCGAGGACGGTCTCGTCCACGCCCGCCTCCGCGAGCAGGGCGCGGACGAGCGGGCCGCCGTCGGGGTGGGCGGCCCAGTCGCCGATCGGGCTGTCCGCGGTGAGCGGTTCGGTCGTGGACATGGCCGCAGCATACCCCAATTTAAGTCAAGCGCTTGAGTTAATTGCCGGGTGGCGAGATCCCGGCGTCCCCTGTCCATCGAGCCACTGGCCGCCCGGGCGGCCGGTTCCTAACGTCGGGTTCCGTGATCGAGATCCTGGCGCCGATCCTCATCGGCCTCGCCTACGTCCTGCTCAACTCGCTGATCCCGGAGCGGCACCGGCAGCGGTTCAACGCCGTGATGGTGGGCGGTGCGGGCGCGGCCTACCTCTCCGGCGGCGCGCTCGGGCCGTGGGAACTGGTGTTCTGCGCGGCGCTGACCTACGTCGCCTTCCGCGGGCTGGACTCGTGGACGTTCATCGGCATCGGCTGGCTGCTGCACACCGGCTGGGACGTCGTCCACCACCTCAAGGGCCAGCCGATCCTGCCGTTCGCCCACGATTCGTCGTTCGGCTGCGCGATCTGCGACCCGGTCATCGCGATCTGGTGCTTCACCGGCGGCAGGTCGGTGTGGACGTGGCGGCCGGTGGGTAACCCGGTGGCATGAGCGCCGACGTCGAACGCGCCGCCCACGCCTACTGCCCCCGGTGCCACCCGGACCCGCGCCCGGGGGACGTGATCAAGGCACTGTGCGGAGCCACCCACCCGTACTACGGCCGCCGCGACCGGCCGGTCAACACCTGCCCCGCCTGCGTTCAGCTGGCCTCGGCGAACATCTACGCCTGCGGCCACCCCGGCGCGTGAAGGCCGCCCCGGGGAAGTTCCCCCGGGGCGGCGGCTTTTCACCGGCGGATCACGCGGGCAGTGAGGACAGCGGCACCGCGAACACCGAACGGCCGCAGGTCTGGCTCTTCGCCGCGCACTCGGCCGTGGACCACTCCGCCATGGACCACACCAGGCCCGTCGACGAATCGTACGTCAGCGCCTCCGGGTGCATGGCCCAGCAGGCCGTCGTCCCGGTGCCGCAGGTCGCCGAGGTGCTCTTCGCCGTCGTCTGGGCCCAGAGCTGGCCGTTGATCGTCGCGGAGCTGTGGGCCACGTACCACTTGCCGGCGTTGGACAGGACGCCCTGGACGTTGCCCACGTTGCTGCGGAACGCCTCGGTCGCGGGGACCGTGCCGGACGAGGCCGCCAGCAGGAAGTCCTCGCCCATCGGGTACCGGTAGAGGCGGCCGTGGAGGTTCGTCTCCTTGAAGTACTCCGACGTCACGATGCTCGCCGGGCTGGTGCTGCGGTCCAGCGACATCGACGAGAAGCACGGCACCGCGGTGTCGGAAGCCATGTTGCAGGTGCCGCCGGCGTAGCTGTAGTAGCCGATCTGCATCATCGCGTACTTGTACGTCCAGGCCGCGTAACCGGACGACGTCTTGCCGATCGCGTTCGACGTCGTGTCGGTCATCTGCAGGATGTGCTTGGTGCTGAAGACCCGGATCGCGGTCGAGGTGCTGCCCACGGCCGTCACGTAGATCTTGTCGCCGTACCAGGCCATCCCGCCCATGTGCGCCTCGGCGGCGGAGAAGTTGCTGCCGGTGCTGTTGGGCACGGCCAGGTACAGCATCCGGTACGACGGCTTGGCGGGATCGTTGTAGTTGATCGCCTGGATCCGCGCGTCGTTGTACCGGTTCTCGTTGTCGGTGCTGAGTGCGTCGGTGCCGTGCCAGCCGGACAGGATGATCTTGTCGTCGCCCCACTTCCCGTCGTTGTCGGCGTCGCCGGAGGTCGTGATGGACTGGGGGACCCACGTCGTCGTCCCGGCGCGGTCGGCGTCCCAGCACATCGCCTTGGTGGCCACCGGCGCCTTCGGCAGCGACGCCTTCTCCGCGGTGGTACAGCCGGTCATGCTGTAGCTGGGGTCGTTGACCACGGTGTTGAGGCTGACGTTCGGCAGCGCGTTGTCCAGCGCGGTGAGCGCGGCGGCCGGCGTGGCGTGCCACACCAGGTTCTGCTTGGTGGTCGTCGTCAACGGGTCGCTGTAGGCGGCGCTCGCCGTCCCGGGCAGCGCCACCACACCGGCCGCCACGGCCAGCGCGAGGAGGATCGCTTTCGGAGTTCGCATGGGAGGAGTACGCCAGCCGGCAATCCAAAATCCGTACACCGGCCTTGTACGGCGGTTGTACCGCCGCCTCACTCCTCCCGCAGGTGCTCCAGGCTCGACGTCCGCCACAGCGCCGGCAACGTCACCGCGGTCACGGCCGGCACCGCCGCGGCCGCGGTCAGCGTGAGCAGCACGGTGGTCGCCACGTCGACCACCATCGGGCGGTGGACGACCAGCGTGAGCAGCAGCCAATCGAGGCCGAGCCCGGCGAGCACGGCGACGACCACCGCCACCGCCACCGGGATCGCCAGCTGCCACAACAACGACCGGGCGAGCACCCCGCGCCCGACACCGCCCGCCCTCAGCGCGGCGAGGCTGCGCCGGCGTTCCCGCAGCTGCTCCGCCGCGGCGATCAGCAGGCCGGCCGCCGCGAGCAGCAGCACCACGAGCGAGCCCACCGACAGCACCCGGGTGATCAGCGCGTAGGTGCCGTCCCGTTCGGTGCCCAGCGAGCTGACGACGCCGTTCCAGCCCGCGGCGTTGCGCACCTGCTCCACCAGATCCGGCCCGGCGGCCGGGATCCGCGCGGTCGAGCTCAGCCCGACGCTCGTCGCCGTGCGCAGGGCCGCCGTCGTGACGAGCAGGGCCGGCGCCTCGCCGGCGCCGCCGGTGACGTGGTAGCCCGCCGGCACCGTCCACTGTGGAGGCGCCGCGGGGTCGGTCTGCCGTGCGTCGTAGAACCACAGCCGGTCCCCGGGTGCGGGCCGGTAGTCCCCGGCCGCCGCGGTGCCCGTCGCGTAGACGTCACCGTCGCGGCAGTCGGCGACCTCGAGCTCGGCGCACGAGCCCACGACGGCGGAGACCTTCCGGCCCGCGGCGTCGTACAGGATGGCGCGGGTCTGCACGGGGATGCCGCCCAGCCCGGGCAGGGCGTGGAGCGCGGTGGCGAAGGCCGGGACGTCGGCGAGCGTGGTGGCGAAGGCGGTCGCCAGCACCCGGACGTCCCGGTCCACCGGCCGGTCGCTTTCGGCACGGGCGTAGACGCCTTGCAGCGCAATGGATCCCGCCAGCACCACCGCGATCCCGCTGACCAGGCGCGCGGCCGTCGCGCTGTCCAGCTGGAGCCGCCGCACGGCCAGCAGCCAGGCGGGCGAACCGCCGCCGAGCATGCCCGCGACGCGTTCGACCAGCCACGGCAGCACCAGGGGCACGGCTACGAGGACGAGCACCACCCCGCCGACCACCAGCGGGTCCCGGGTGTCTTCGGTGCCCGGCTTGCCGGCCAGCAAGGCCCCGCCGGCCACCAGGGGCACGAGGCGCCACCAGAGCTTCCGCCGCAGCCGCGTCCCGCGCCGCACCACCCCGAGCGGCTCGATGACGACCCCCCGCAGCGCGAAGACGGCCGTCGCGCACGCCAGCAGCGGCAGCGCCAGCAAGGCCGGGAGGCCCAGGCGCCAGTCGGGCACGACGTCGGCGGCGAAGATCCCGCCGCGGAAGGCGGACACCGTGATCCGCGGGACGAGCGCCCGCACGACCAGGAAGAGGCCCGCTCCGGCCGCGAGCCCGGCCAGCGAGGCGAGCAGGGCCTCCCCGGCGGCGATCCGGCGCACCTGGCCGCGGTCCGCGCCGACCAGGCGCAGCGCGGCCAGGCGCCGGTCGCGGGACGCGGCGGCGAGCCGGGTGCTCGTGACGACGAAGACGAACACCGGCACCAGGCACGTCGTCGCGCCCAGCACGACCAGCAGCAGCTCGATCGGTTCGAGGGCGCGCCGCTGGGTCAGGCGGCCGAACTCGCTGACCGTCACGGCTTGCGGCTGCCGGACGACGGTGTCGGAACCGAGGTAGAAGTACAGCTCGTTCGGCCCGGTCAGCCCGTCGTCGCCGATGGTGCCGACCACCCGCTGCGGGAACCGCGGGCGGAGCAGTTCCCCCGCCGGTGACCGCAGCAGGTCCAGCAGGGCTGGGGACAGCACCGCCTCGCCGGGCCCCGGCAGCCGGTCGACGCCGGGCACCGCGGGCGGGTGCGGCCCGGTCGGCTGCACCAGGAAGCCCTGGATCCCGCGCCCGCGGAACTCGTCGCTGCGGCCGACGACGTGAACGGCGTCGACCCCGGGGACGGCCCCGGCGAGCGGCGTGCGCTCGGCGGACCGCTCGCCGCGAGCGGTGAGCATCTGCGGCAGCGACGTCGCGGTGAGCAGGACGGCGACGCCGAGGCCGACGCCGACGGTGATCAGGGTGAGCCGCACCAGCGCGGTCCGGGCCCCGCCGCCGCCGATCGCCAGCCGCACGCCGAGGAGCAGATCGGCCACCCAGCGCCGGATCACCGGGTCACCTCGAGCTGCCGCGTCCGGCCGTCGCGCACGACCACCTCGCGGTCGGAGTACGCCGCGACGCGCGCTTCGTGCGTCACCAGGACGACCGCGGTGTCCCGTTCGCGGGCGACCGTGGTCAGCAGCCGCATCACCTGCTCGCCGTTGAGCGAGTCCAGCGCACCGGTCGGCTCGTCGGCGAAGACGACCCGCGGCGCGGTCACCAGCGCACGGGCCACCGCGACCCGCTGCCCCTGCCCGCCGGACACCTCCCCCGGCCGTTTCCCGGCGACACCGGACAGGTCGAGTTCGGCCAGCATCGCCCGCGCCCGCTGCACGGCCGCGCGGCCGCGGTCGCCGTTCAGCCGCAGGGGCAGGGCCACGTTCTCCAGGCAGGTGAGCTCCGGGACGAGCTGCCCGAACTGGAAGACGAACCCGAATTCGGTGCGGCGCAACGCCGAGCGCGCCCGGTCGGAGATGGTGGCCAGGTCCGCGCCGAGGTAGCGGACGGTCCCGGCGTCCGGCCGGACGATCCCGGCCAGGCAGTGCAGGAGTGTCGACTTGCCGGCCCCCGACGGGCCCATCAGGGCGACGATCTCCCCCGCGCGCACCTGCAGGCTCGCCCCGGAGAGGGCCTCGGTGGGGCCGAACGCCTTGCGGACGTCGGCGGCCTCCAGCAGCAGCTCGCTCATCGGATCGCCTCCGCCAGCCGGTCGAGCCGGGCGGCGGTGAGTTCGAGCCACCGGAGGTCGGCCTCCAGGTGGAACAGCGCGTGGTCGCAGACGAGCTGGTCGACGAGGTCGCCGCCGGTCTTGCGGCGGGTGAGCGCACGCATGGCGTCGAGGTGGGCGGCCCGCTGGACGTCGAGGACGTCCGCGGCGGGCCGCCCGGACAGCAGTGCGAGCACCACCTTGGTGTAGAGCGTGTTGTGCAGGTAGGCATCGGGCTTTTCGGGCGTGGCCAGCCACCCGGCGACGTCGGCGACCCCGGCGTCGGTGATGGCGTACCGCTTCCGTTCGGGACCGCCGTCCACCTCGACGCCGTCGGCCTCGACGAGCCCCTGCTTCAGCAGCCGCGCCAGCGTCGAATAGACCTGGCCGTAGTGCACCTGGCGGTCATGCCCGAAGCGGTCGTCGTAGGCGCGTTTCAGGTCGTAACCGTGCCGGGGGCCGTTTTCCAGCAACCCGAGCAGGGTGAGTCCGATCGACATGACGGCGACTGTACACGGTGTGTATAGCCGGAGTTTATACACCCGGTTTATAGCTCGAGTGCCTCGGCGAGGACGGTCCGGAGCGGGGTGGCCGGGCGGCCGAGGAGGGCTTCGAGGTCCGGCCCGGCCGTGGCGAACTCACCACGACGAGCCGCCCGGAACATCCCCAGCAGCAACTCCGCCCGCTCCGCCGGAACGCCGTGCCCGACCAACCCGGCCGCCCAGACGTCATCGGACACCACGACCCGCCGGACGGAACGCCCGGTCAGCTCGGTCAGCAGCGCAGCGACATCCTCGAGATCCAACGCCACCGAGGCGGTCAGCGGCGGCGTCGGGCCGTCGAACCGCCCTTCCTCCGCAAGGATGATCGCCGCGGCTTCGGCCAGGTCGGCGTGCGCCGTCCAGGAAACCGGGCCGTCGGCCGGTGCCGCCAGCTCGCCGGTCTCCAACGCCCCACCCAGCAGCAACGGCACCGTGCTCGCGTAGAAACCGTTGCGGAGAGCGGTGAACGGCGCCCCTGCGAGGCGGCCCTCCGTCGTGGCGTGGTCGGCCATGGGCGCGAACCGCGAATCGGCCGCCGCGGCCTGGTGGCTCGTGTACAGAACCCGCTTCGCCCCCGCCGCGCGTGCGGCTTCGACCGCCGCGACGTGGTGCGCCACCGCTTCGGCGCCCGTTTCGTCCGTCGACACGACGAGGACCTGGGTCGCCCCCTCGAACGCGTCGGCGAGCGATTCCGGATCGGCGAAATCACCGCGCCGGACCCGGACACCCCGCGCGGCGAGCTCCGCGGCCCGGCGGGGATCGCGGACGCTGACCCCGATCTCGGCGGCCGGCACCCGCTCGAGCAGGCAGTCGGCGATGCGCGACCCGAGCCGGCCGGTGCCCCCGGTGATGACGATCATGGCGTGCCCCTTCTCGACGTTCACACTGATACTAACCACGTTAGCATCAGTGATATCAACAGTGAGTTACCACTGGAATCGGACGGGTGTCCCGCAGGTTGAGGCGGCGGTAAGTCGTTGACCCTTAACGGGATTGAGCTGTTCGTGCGTTTTTCTTGCGTCGGCGTAACAACTTTCGGACGCCGGGCGCCATACCGGACGGCGTTCGCGCCAGTCCGGTCCCCGCCGCAGGAGGAGTTCGTGATGGGTCCACGTCGTTTCCTGGTTTCGCGAAGATCAAGACGCGCACTGGCCGCGGGGGTGGTCGTGCCGCTCGCGGTGGCGCTCGCCGTCGCGGCACCCGCCGCCGCGGCCGTGCCCGCCGGCTTCACCGACACGCTCGCCATCGGCGGCCTCAGCTCGCCGACCGCCGCCGCCTTCGCCCCCGACGGGCGGGTGTTCGTCGCGGAGAAGAGCGGGCTGGTCAAGGTGTTCGACAACCTGGCCGATCCGACCGCGACCGTGTTCGCCGACCTGCGCACCCCGACCCAGGACTTCTGGGACCGCGGCCTGCTCGGGCTCGCGGTCGACCCGGCCTTCCCGGCCCGGCCGTACGTCTACGTCTCCTACACCCTCGACGCCCTCCCGGGCGGCACCGCGCCGAAGTGGGGCGACACCTGCCCGACACCGCCGGGTGCGACCGACGCCGGCTGCGTCGTGACCGGCCGCGTCTCCCAGCTCACGATGGGCCCGGGCGGGACGGCGGTCAGCGAGAAACCGCTGGTCACCGGCTGGTGCCAGCAGTACCCGAGCCACTCGGTCGGCGCGCTCGCCTTCGGCCCGGACGGCGCCCTGTACGCGGGCGGCGGCGACGGCGCCAGCTTCAACTTCGCCGACTACGGCCAGGTCGGGAACCCCTGCGCCGACCCGCCTTCACCGGCCGGTACGAACCTCAGCCCACCGTCGGCCGAAGGCGGCGCGCTGCGGTCGCAGTCCCCGCGCCGCGCCGCCGGGCAGCCGGTGCTGCTCAACGGCGCGCTGCTGCGGATCGACCCCGACACCGGGGACGGCCTGCCCGGCAACCCGTTCGCGAGCAGTTCCGACGCCAACGCCCGGCGCGTCATCGCCTACGGCTCGCGCAACCAGTTCCGGTTCGGGTTCCGGCCCGGCACCGGCGAGCTGTGGGCCGGTGACGTCGGCTGGAACACCTGGGAAGAGATCAACCGCGTCGCGAACGCCGGCGACGCCGTGGCCGAGAACTTCGGCTGGCCCTGCTTCGAAGGCACCGGCCGCCAAGCCGGTTACGACGGCGCGAACCTCGACCGCTGCGAATCGCTGTACTCGGCGGGCGGCCAGACCGCGCCGTTCTACGCCTACAACCACAGCGCCAAGGTGGTGGCCACCGACCCGTGTCCCACCGGCGGCTCCTCGATCAGCGGGATCGCCTTCGAATCGGGCAGCAACTACCCGGCCGAGTACGCCGGCGCGCTGTTCTTCGCCGATTCATCCCGCGGCTGCATCTGGGCGATGCAGACGGCCTCCGGCCAGCCGAGCCCCAGCAAGCTCGTACCGTTCGTGACCGGCGTCAACACGCCGGTGCAGGTGCTCACCGGTCCCGGCGGTGACCTCTTCTACGTCGCGCTGGGCGCCGGGGAACTGCGCCGGGTGAGCTACGCGGGCAGCGGCAACCGGCCGCCGGTCGCCGCGGCCACCGCGACGCCGTCCAGCGGCCCGGCACCGCTGACCGTCCAGTTCGACGGCACCGGCTCCACCGATCCGGACGCCGGCGACACGCTGTCCTACGCGTGGGACCTCGACGCGGACGGCGCCTACGACGACTCCGCGGCCCCGAAGCCCACCTGGACCTACACCACCGCGGCGGCGGTCGACGCCGGCCTGCGGGTGACCGACTCCCACGGCGCTTCGGCGACCACGACGGTCCGGGTGACCGTCGGGACCCCGGCCGGGCTCGACCCGGTGCCGGTCATCGACACCCCGGCCACCACGCTGAACTGGTCGGTGGGCCAGACGGTGCCGTTCTCCGGCCGCGCCGTCGACGCCCAGGACGGCGAGCTGCCACCTTCGGCGCTGTCCTGGCGGCTGGCCATCCGGCACTGCGCGGCCAACGGCACCTGCCACACCCACAACGTCCAGGACTTCCCGGGCGTCGCGGCGGGGTCGTTCGTCGCGCCGGACCACGAGTACCCGTCGTACCTGCAGCTGACGCTGACCGCGACGGACTCCACCGGCCGGACCGGGTCCAAGACGATCGACCTGCAGCCGAAGACGGTGACGCTGAACTTCACCTCGAGCCCGAGCCAGGCGATGCTCACCGTCGGCGGGACCCAGCAGCGGACGCCGTTCTCCCGGACGGTGATCGCCGGATCGACCAACTCGATCAGCGCGAACAGCCCGCAGAACCTGCCGCCGCTGAACATGAAGTACGCCTTCACCGGCTGGGCGCACGGCGGGGCGCGGACGCAGAACGTCGTCGCGCCGGCGACGGGCGCCACCTACCAGGCGAACTACCGGCTCTGCTGGCTGCTGCAACCCTGCTGAGCGGGATGACCCGGCGCCGCGCGGCGCCGGGTCATTCCCCGGGGTTCTTCGTCTTCTCGGCCTTCCTCGACTCTTTCGCGGACGACTTCGCGGCCTTCGACGACTCCTTGGCCGCCTTCTTGGACTCCTTCGCGGCCGGATCGTTCCCGAGGCCGTTGCCGTTGTTCCCGGTGCCGTTCCCGTTGTTGCCGTTGCCGTTCCCGGTGCCCGTCACGGCCGGGGCCCCGGAGTCCGCGGCCCCCGCCGACTCGCCCGCCGGTTGCGCGCCGGTCGGCTGCACGTCCGTGGCGCCGGGCACCGTCCCCGCGGCCTCCGACGTCGGCGCGACACCGCCGGGCGGGAGTCCGGCGCGGGAACCGGCCTGCGGCCCGGTCGGCACGGGCTGGGTCGTCGTGCCCTCGCCGCCGGACAGCGGCGGCGGAGCTTCGCTGGACGTGCTCGCGCCGATCGTCACCGTCGTGACCAGCGCCGCGCCCGCGGCCGCCACCTTCGCCGCCGTCGCCCACGACAGGACGGAAACGCCGGTTCCGGCGGCGCCGGACCCGGTCGCCGTCGCGGTGAGCCAGTGCGTCGCGACCGGGATGCCCAGGATGAGCGGGGCGACGGAGGCCGGCAGTTCCTCGTTGAGCTCCCGGAGGCCGGTGGCCAGGCTCCGGCAGTCGGCACAGCGGTCGAGGTGGGCGGCGATCCGGTGCGCCTTGTGGTCGGAGATGCCGTCGCGCACGAACTTGGCCAGCTGCGCGGAGACGTTCTTGCAGGTGCGCCGCCGCGCTTCGGGGACGTGCTGGTCCAGGTAGGCCTGGCGCAGGCCCTCCCGGGCGCGGTAGGCCAGCGCCGCTACTCCGTTCGGGGTCATCCCGAGGTCTTCCGCGATCCGCGCGGGCGATTCCCCGACGATCTCGGTCCGCCACAGCACCGTCCGCCACCGCTCGGGCAGGCTCGCGAACGCGTCCGCGGCGACGTTGGCGTGCATCCGGTCGCCGACCGGCTCGTCACTCCCTGCGCTCGGCGTCACATCCGGAACCTCGGCCACCACCGAGACGGCGGCGTCGCGGCGACGCCAGCTGATCATCGTGTTCCGGATGGTCGTCAGCAGGTACGGCCGGAAATCCTCGTCCGGGCCTTCGCCGGAACGCAGAATCCGTAGTACGCGGGTGAATCCTTCGGCGACCAGGTCGTCCCGCTCCGCCGGGTCGGCCGCGATCGCGGCCGCCACCCGCCGGGCGGCGGGGAGGTGCCGGTCATAGAGCTCGCCGTAGGCCGCGATGTCGCCACCGCGGACCGCTGCGATCAAAGCCGCGTCGCCAGGGACGTCCGTCGTCCCGGCCACCGCCGGCGCCACTTCGGTCACCACACCCCCTCGCCGTGCGGATGCACGTGCAGAACGTCCCGAGATAGTCGCGCAACGAGCGACCCCTGCGCAAGGTTGCGGCGCCGAAAGGACATTCTGTGAATTCGCTTTCCGCCGAGTGCCGGGCCCGTCGAGTTGTCACATCCCTGAGCGATCCCGGGTGGATTCCCCCCGATTCGCGGACCGGACGTTGCCCCCGGCCATTACCGGCGGGTAAAGACAACGGCGGTGACCGGGCCGGTCGCCGCCTCACTGTCCGATGTGGACGGTTCGGGGAGCCGGGAGCCGCTTCGCGGGCCGTCGCCCACCAGAAGGGTTTACCCATGCGCAGAGCCCTGCTCGTGCTGCTGACCGTGCTCCTGCCGTCCTCGGTGCTTCCCGGGGTCGCCCAAGCCGGACCGTCCGCCGCCGCGCCCACCGTGACGGCGGTGCCCGCGAACGCCGGGCGGGGCTGGCCGGTGAGCGGCGCCCACGGCGTCCTCGACCTCGCCGCCCGCGGGTACGTCGAAGAGGAGTACCTGCTGTCCGGCCAGGCCGACACGTTCGACCAGGTGGGACTGTGGACCGAAGCCGGCCGCTGGGCCACGCGCGTGGCCTCGACCGGCACCCCGTACACGACCCGGATGGTCGTCGTGCGGCCGCGCGACGCCGCCCGGTTCACCGGCACGGTCGTGGTCGAATGGCTCAACGTCAGCTTCGGCGTCGACATCCCGGTGGACTTCTCGCAGTCCTACGAGCACTTCATCCGCGAGGGCTACGCCTACGTCGGCGTGACGACCCAGAAAGCCGGTGCCGACAAGCTCAAGAGCCTCGACCCCGCCCGGTACGCCGCGGTGGACCTCGGCGGGGACGCGCTGTCCTACGATGTCTTTGCGCAGGCCGCACAGGCGGTCCGGGCGAACCCGCAGCTGCTGGGCGGGCGGACGCCGACCGTCGTGCTGGGCTCCGGACACTCGCAGTCCGCGCTCCGGCTGACCACCTTCGCCAACGCGATCCAGCCGGTGCGGCGCAGCTACCAGGGCTTCCTGATCCACGGCCGGGCCGCGCTCGCGGCCCCGATCGGCGACGGCGTCGTCGGGCCGCTGTCGGCGAAGATCCGCACCGATCTCGGCGTCCCGGTGTTCGTCCTGCAGTCGGAGACCGACGTCATCGCGTCCGCCTCGGTCCGGCAGGACGCCGCGCAGGTGCGGACCTGGGAGGTGGCCGGCACCGCCCACGCCGACCAGTACGGGCTGGACCTGTACAACGCGGCCAACGCCCGGGACGGGTCCATCAACGGCGGCGCCCCGACGACGTGCGACAAGCCGGTCAACAGCATGACCTTCCGGTATGCGGAAAACGCGGCGTTCCGCTACCTGGACCGCTGGGCCCGCGGCGGCGCGGCCCCGCCCACGGCGGCGCCGATTTCGATGCTGCTCAACCTGATCATCCTGCGCGACGGCGACCAGAACGCCCTCGGCGGCGTCCGGCTGCCCGACCTGGACGTCCCGGTGGCGTCCTACTCCCCCGACAACAGTGGCGGCAACGTGCCCGGCGCGTGCCTGTTGCTGGGCACAACCACACCGCTGACGCCGGACCGGATCCGGCGGCTGTACCCGGACCACGCCACCTACGTCGCCAGGTTCACCGCGGCGGCCGACCGGGCCCTGCGCGCGGGCTACCTGCTGCAACCCGACCGCGACGAGGCCGTGGCCCGGGCCCAGGCGGCCCCGGTGCCGTAACCGTCCACAAAGGAGTGTCAACCGCGAGCCCGTCCCGGTCCGGGGCGGGCTCGCCGGCGAAACCGCCGAAACACCCCCTCGCCACCGCTGTTCTCGCTACCCTGGCCCCGCCGATTCCGAACGATTGAGTTTTCCGAACGAATGAGGAGGTGGCGATGCGGTTCAAGGCTTTGCGCGTCGCGGTCGCGGCGGTGGTTGCCCTGTCGCTGGCCGTGCCCGCCCAAGCCAGCCCGCGGCCCGATCAACCGGTTTCGCTGGGGGGCAAGAAGGTTCTGCTGGTCAACGACGACTCGGTGCAGGCGGCGAAGCCCGACGGGTCGGACGGGCGGGGCATCTACGTGCTCCGGCAGGCGCTGTGCCGGGCCGGAGCCGACGTGGCGATCGTCGGCCCGTGGGCGGTCCAGGGCGGCAAGGGCCGGTCCACGGCGGTGTCGTTCACGTCGTCCGTCGCGCCGCCGGCGGTGCCGGCGGAGTTCGCCGCGGACTGCGCGGGCGCGCCGGGGCACGGGCTCGTGCTGGGGGCGTGCCAGGGCGCCACCCCGTGCGGCCCGGGCAGCGCGTCCCTCACCCCGGCGGACGTGACCGAGCTGGCGCTGACCGGCATCCTGCCGCAGCGGCTCGGCTGGACGAGCGGGCCGGACCTGGTCCTTTCCGGGATCAACGCGGGCCAGAACACCGGCATCCCGATCAGCATGTCCGGCACGGTCGGCGCCGCTTCGGTGGCGATCGAGCGGGGTCTGCCGGCGCTGGCGGTCAGCGCGGGTTCGGGCGCCACGCCCCCGTCGACGGAGACATACCGGGCCGCGGCCGACGTCACCCTCAGCCTGCTGGCGTCGCCCCGGACGTGGAAGTTCGTGCAGGACATGGCCCTGGTCAACGTCAACCAGCCGGACGTGGCGCCGGGCGCGGGAGCGTCGCCGGTGCGCTGGACGAAGGTCAGCCGGGTCGCTTCGGGCTGGGTGAAGTACGTCCCGGCGGCGGACGGGACGTACCAGCTGTCGTACGACGTGGTGCCGTCGCCGGCGTACGAGGCCGACAGTGACGCGAAGGCCCTGCTCGACGGGTACGTGAGCGTGTCGCTGGTCGCGGTGGACCGCGACTACCTCGGCCGGCTGCACGGCTGAGCTCGTTCCGGAGGGCGCGCCGCGGGCCGCGGCGCGCCCCGGCCCGTCACTGAAAACAGTTACACCACACACCCCCGCAGACAAAACCACCCCACACAAACGAAAAGAACAACACATA